>JBLMXT010000058.1:0-9242 GCA_050257915.1 Deltaproteobacteria bacterium | reverse complement strand
GACGTCGCGGAGCGCGACCTGGCCGCCGCGTGCGGCGGCCGCCTCATCGTCGCCGATGCTCTCGGCGACGCGTTTGCTAGACTGTCTGGATGAGCAAGCTGCCCGTCGTCGCCGTCGTCGGCTCCCCCAACGCCGGAAAGTCCACCCTCGTCAACCGCCTCACGGGCACGCGCGCGACGGTCGTCCACGAGACGCCGGGCGTCACGCGCGACCGCAAGGAGATCGAGGTGGAGTGGACGGGCCACCGCCTCCTCCTCGTGGACACCGGCGGCTACGACACGACCGAGGACGCGCCGTTCGCCGGCCACATCCGCGAGCAGGTCGAGCACGCCATCGCGGCGGCCGACGCGGTGCTCTTCGTGCTCGACGGCCGCACGGGCCCGCTGGCGGACGACCACGGCATCGCCGACGTGCTCCGCCGCGGCAGGGCGCCGGTCGTGGTGGTCGCCAACAAGATGGACGACCCGTCCAGCACCGCGACGGCGCCGGAGATCTATCAGCTCGGGCTGGGTGAGCCGCTCCTCGTCTCCGCCGTGCACGGCACGGGCAGCGGGGAGCTTCTGGATCGCCTCGTCGAGGTGACCGGGGCGGCGCGCGGCGAGGATGGGGAGGAGGCCGCTCCGGCCGAGACGCCGGTGGCCATCGTCGGGCGGCCCAACGCCGGCAAGTCGTCGCTCTTCAACGCCATCGCGCGCGAGAAGCGCACCATCGTCAGCGAGATCGCCGGCACCACGCGCGACGCCATCGACAGCGTCGTCGAGACCGACTCCGGCCGCTTCCGCTTCATCGACACGGCCGGCATGCGCAAGGCCGCCAAGGTGAGCGGCGTCGAGTACTACTCGTACCTGCGCAGCGTCCAGAGCCTGGACCGCGCCCACGTCGCCATCATCGTCGCCGACGCCACCCTGCGCTTCGGCGAGCTCGACCTCTCGATCTGCACCGAGGCCACGCGTCGCAACTGCGCCACGGTGATCGCCGTGAACAAGTGCGACATCGCCGAGCCGGACCTTGACGAGATCGCCGGCATCGCCCGGCGCAAGCTCCGGCAGCGTCCGCCTGTGATCGCCGTCTCCGCCGAGACGCGGCGCGGGATCAGGGACCTGCTGGCGAAGGTCGCCGAGCTCGACGCGCTCTACACGGCGCACATCTCCACGCGCGCGCTCAACCGCGCGCTCGCCGAGCTCGCCGCCGACCGGGCGATGCCGCAGAAGCACGGCAAGCGCCTCAAGATGTACTACATCGCCCAGTTCGGCACGTCACCGCCGCGCATCGCCATCGAGATCAACGACCGCACCCTGGTGACGCGTGACTTCGGCTTCTACGTGGAGAACCGCCTGCGGGCGCAGTTCGGCCTCGAGGGCGTGCCGCTCGTGATCGACTTCAAGGGCAAGCGATGATCGTCGTCCAGGTCCTCGGTTTCGTGATCCTGCTCGTGCTCGCCTACCTGGCGGGGTCCATCCCGTTCGGCCTCGTCGTCGGCAAGCTCTTCTACGGGGTGGACGTGCGCCAGCACGGGTCCGGCAACGTGGGCACCACCAATGTGTTCCGGGTGCTCGGCAAGAAGGCCGGCGTGGCGGTGCTCGTCTGCGACATGCTCAAGGGCTACATCCCGGCGGCGATCGCGGCGGCGCTCTTCGACCCGTGGTTCGCGATCTTCATCGCCGCCGCCCCCGTGGTGGGCCACATCTACTCGATCTTTCTCAAGGGCCGGGGGGGCAAGGGCATCGCCACCGGGGCCGCCGTGGTACTCGCGCTCGTGCCGCTGGTGTTCGCGATCATCCTCGTCGTGTGGATCGTCCTGCTCCTCACCACGCGGTACGTCAGCGTGGCGTCGCTGGTCGCGGCGTTCCTTGTCCCTGTGCTGACCATCTCCCTGGACGAGCCGCTGCCGTACAAGATCGCCGGGGTGCTGGTCGCCGTGATCGTGTGGTGGGCGCACCGCGGCAACATCCAGCGGCTGCTGGCCGGCCAGGAACACCGGGTACGCCTGCCGTGGACCGGCGGCGGACACGCGACGCCGGATGGGCAGGGAGGAGTCTGAGATGAGGGCCACGGTCATCGGCTCCGGCAGCTGGGGCAGCGCCTTCGCCCGCCTGCTCGTGCGCCGGGGGCACGACGTCGAGGTGCTCGCGCTGACGCGCGAGGAGGCCGCGCGGCTCCAGGCCACGCACGAGAACCCGCACTTCCTGCCGGGCGTACGCCTGCCGGAGGAGATCCGCTTCGTGGCGATGGAGGACGCGGACCTGAGCGGCGCGGAGCTGCTCGTCTACGCGGTCCCGACCCAGGCCGTGCGCGAAGTGGCGCGGTGGGTGGCGACGCGGGGCGCGGCGGGCGCCCTCCAGCTCTCCCTGGCCAAGGGCTACGAGATCGGCTCGCTGAAGCGCCCGACGCAGGTGATCGAAGAAGAGACGGGGGCCGGCGCCGCCGCGCTCTCCGGCCCCAACCACGCCGAGGAGGTCAGCAAGGACATGCCCTCGGCGACGGTGATCGCGGCCGCCGACGAGGCGCTCACGCTGGCGCTCCAGGCGGCGGTCACCAGCGACACCTTCCGCGTCTACACCAACGACGACGTCGTGGGGGTGGAGTTCTGCGGCGCGGTCAAGAACCCCATCGCCGTGGCGGTCGGCATGTCCGACGGTCTCGGGTTCGGGGACAACTCCCGCGCCAGCCTGATCACGCGCAGCGTCGCCGAGATGACCCGTCTGGGCATGATCCAGGGGGCGCACATCGCCACCTTCACCGGCCTCGCCGGCATCGGCGACCTCATCGCCACCTGCACGTCGCGGCACAGCCGCAACCGGCTGGCCGGCGAGCTGCTGGCCAAGGGAGCCTCGCCGGCCGCGGTGGAGGCCCAGGTGGGCCAGGTCGTGGAGGGCCTGCACACCGCCTACGCCCTCCACGACCTGGCCTCCCGCCTCGGCATCGACATGCCCGTCACGGAGAACGTGTACCAGGTGCTCGAGGGCAACCGCACGCCGCAGGAGTGCGTCGCCGACCTCATGGGGCGCACGCCCAAGAAGGAACGCCACTAATGCACGGAAGAGCCATTGAGCGCCCCGACGGGCAGCGGCCGACGAGAGAGGCGGACTGATGCCCGCGTTGCTGGCCGTCACGGCCGTCTGGTAGACTCCTGCGGGCCCGCGGGCTGCCCAGCACCCGCCCGCATCACCACATCCAACCGCGCCGGCTCCGCCCGCGCCGCGTGTCCCCGGAGGACTCAATTGGACAAGCGGAACTACCTCTTCACGTCAGAGTCGGTCACCGAGGGCCACCCGGACAAGCTCGCCGACCAGATCTCGGACTCCATCCTCGACGCCATCCTCAGGGACGATCCCTACGGGCGCGTCGCCTGCGAGACGCTGGTCACCACCGGCCTTGCCTTCGTCGCCGGCGAGATCACCACCGAGACCTACGTCGACATCCCCAAGATCGTCCGCGAGACGGTCAAGAACGTCGGCTACACCAGCGCGCACTACGGCTACGACTACGAGACGTGCGGCGTCATGGTGGCCATCGACGAGCAGTCCCCGGACATCAGCCAGGGCGTCACCACGGCCCTCGAGGTGCGCACCGACGTCAACGACGACGACGCGCTGGACACGCAGGGCGCCGGCGACCAGGGCATGATGTTCGGGTACGCGTGCAGCGAGACCGCCGAGCTCATGCCGGCGCCGATCCTGCTGTCGCACAAGCTCGCCAAGCGCCTCGCCGACGTGCGCAAGGCGGAGATCCTCCCGTACCTCCGCCCCGACGGCAAGACCCAGGTCACGGTCCGCTACGAGGACGGCAAGCCGGCCGAGATCGTCAAGATCGTCCTCGCCACGCAGCACGCAGAGAGCGCCGACCTGCAGAGCATCATCTACCCCGACCTCATCGAGCACGTCGTCGAGCCGATCCTGCCCAAGGACATGTACGACGTCGACAAGATCGAGGACATCACGGTCATCAACGCCACCGGCAAGTTCGTCATCGGCGGCCCCATGGGCGACTGCGGCCTCACCGGCCGCAAGATCGTCGTCGACACCTACGGCGGCGCCGCTCCGCACGGCGGCGGCGCCTTCTCGGGCAAGGACCCGAGCAAGGTCGACCGCTCGGGCGCCTACGCCGCCCGCTACGTGGCCAAGAACGTCGTCGCCGCCGGCCTCGCCGAGAAGTGCCAGGTCCAGGTGGCCTACGCCATCGGCGTCGCCCACCCCGTGTCCGTGATGGTCGACTGCGGCGGCACCGAGAAGGTCGAGCTCGTCACCATCGAGCGCCTCATTGGCGAGCACTTCGACCTGCGCCCGGCCGCCATCCTCCGCGACCTCGACCTGCGGCGGCCCATCTACCGCAAGACGGCGGCCTACGGTCACTTCGGCCGCAACGACCACGACTTCACGTGGGAGCGCACCGACAAGGCCGAGGCGCTCCGCGCCGCCGCGGGCCTCACGGCCTGAGGCGGCGCCGGGGAGACGGCGGCGCGGCGTGAGTCCGTACGCCGCCGTCTTCCCGCTCGTCCGTACCCGCGCCTTCTCCGGGGCGTTCGACTACGAGGTCCCGCCCGAGCTCGCCGCCGGTGCGCTGCCCGGCGCGCTCGTCGCCGCTCCGCTGGGCTCGCAGACCGTCATCGGGGTGATCCTCGGGGTCCGCGACCACACCGCGCACGAAGGACGCGTGCTGCCGCTGCGCGACGTCCTGCGCGTCCCGCCCATCCCGGAGGAGCTGCTCGAGGTGGCCCGCCGGATCGAGCGCCACTATCTCTGCTCCTTCGCGGCGGCGCTCGCCCTCGTCTGCCCGCCGACCGGGGCGCTCAAGATCGAGCGGCGGTACGAGCTCACGGACGGCGGCCGGGCGGCCGCGGAGGCCGGCGAGGCAAAGCTCCTGGAGCTCGCCGGCCTGCGCCTGCGCAGCGGACCTCTGGCCGCCGATGCGGAGCGGTACCGGCGCAAGGGCTGGCTGCGCGTCGCCTATCGCGTACGCGTCGTGGGCGTCACGCCGCCGGGCCGCACGCTGCGCCGGGGCACGGAGACCCCGCCCCGGCTCGGCGCGCGGCAACGCGCCGCCCTCGAGCTGGTCGAGGAGGCCGGCGGTCTCGAGGAGCGCGAGCTCCGGGCCGCCAGCGGCGTCTCGGCCGCGGGAGTGCGTCGCCTGCTTGCCACCGGCGCGCTCCTTGCGGAGGGCCCGCCGCCGAGCTTCTCCGAGGTCGCCGGCGCCGAGGCGGCCGGCGGCCGGTCCGGTACGTCCGCCGGGTCGGACGAGGGCGTCTCCGTGCGCGCCGCCGCGCAGGCCGCCCGCCTCCGCGCCTGCGTCACACTCTCCGACATCCCCGACCTGCTCGACGAGCAGCGCCGGGCGCTGCACAGCCTCCTCTGCGAGACACGCCCCGGCGACGAGGTGCTGCTGCACGGCGTCACCGGCAGCGGCAAGACCGAGGTCTACCTCCAGGCGGCGCAGGCCACGCTGGAGGCCGGACGCTCGGTGCTGCTCCTGGTGCCCGAGATCGGCCTCACCGGACAGACGGTCGCGCGCGTCAAGCGCCGGTTCGCCGGGACGCAGGTCGCGGTCCTGCACTCCGGCCTGTCGGCCGGCGAGCGCCTGCTCGCCTACGGCGCGGTCGCGCGCGGCGAGGTACGCGTCGTCGTCGGCGCGCGCTCGGCGGTGTTCGCCCCGCTCGTCGACCTCGGGCTGATCGTCGTGGACGAGGAGCACGACACCTCGTACAAGCAGGAGAGCGAACCGGCCTACGACGCACGCACGGTGGCGCGCTGGCGCGCTGAGGGCACGGGCGCCGTGGTGGTGCTGGGGTCGGCGACGCCGAGCGTGGAGAGCTTCGCCCGCGTGGCGCTGCACGCCGACCTGCACCGGCGCGTGGACGGCTCGCAGCCGCCCGAGCTGGAGGTGGTCGATATGCGCGACCACCACGGCGTGTTCTCGGCCCCGCTCGCCGAGGCGCTCAGCGGCGTCGTCGACGCTGGGGAGAAGGCGATCCTCTTCCTCAACCGCCGCGGCTTCGCGTCCTACCTGGTCTGCGAGCACTGTGGCCACGCCTGGGAGTGCCCGCGCTGCGACGTCACGCTCACGCTCTTCGGGAGCCGCACGCTGCGCTGCCGCACGTGCGGTCACGCCGAACCGGCGCCGTCCGCCTGCCCGGCGTGCGGCCGGTCCGACCTCGTCCGTCACGGGTTCGGCACCGAGCGCCTGGAGCGCGAGGTCCGCCTCCTGCTGCCCGGCGTGGACCTGCTGCGTCTCGACTCGGACGTGGCCGGGTCCTACGCCCGTCTGCAAGGCGTCCTCGGCCGCTTCGCCGAGCCCGGGCCGAAGGTGCTCGTCGGTACCCAGATGATCGCCAAGGGGCACCACTTCCCCGACGTCACCCTGGTCGGCGTGGTCAACGCCGACCTCACCCTGCACTTCCCGGACTTCCGCGCCGAGGAGCGGACGTTCGCCCTGCTCGTGCAGGTGGGTGGCCGCAGCGGCCGCGGCGACCGGCCGGGCCGGGTCATCGTGCAGACGCTCGACCCGGAGGCGCGGCCGATCGCCTTCGCCGCGGCCGGCAAGGAGGAGGAGTTCTACGCGGAGGAGCTGGAGCGGCGGCGGGAGCTGGGCTACCCGCCGGCGGGGTTCCTCGTCGGCCTCGACATCTCCGGCGCGTCGCGGGACAAGGTGGAGGTGGCGGGGCGGTTCACCGCGGAGCGCCTGGCCGCGAGGCTCGAGGGGACGGCCCAGGTGCTGGGTCCCGGCCCGCTCTGGCGCGAACGCGGTCGGCACGCCTGCCGCGTGGTGATAAAGACTGCGGAAACAGGGAAAACCCTCGATGCGCTGCGCGCCTGGCTGGCGACCAACCGTGACCGGTACGCCGCCCGCGGCGTCCGGGTGGTGCCGGACGTGGAGCCGCAGTGGCTGTGACCCCGGCGTGAGGTACCATTGAGACCATGAGCGAGACGACACAGATCAGAGAGACGGCGGACGCGCAGGACCTCTCGCGCCGGCAGCGGGAGGCCCGCAAGGACATCCGCGTGATCGGCGACCCCGTCCTGCGCGAGCACGCGCGTGAGGTCACCGAGTTCGACCGCGGCCTGCGCAAACTCGCCAAGCGGATGATCCGCACCATGAAGGACGCCCCGGGCGTGGGCCTCGCGGCGCCGCAGGTCGGGGTGCTCCAGCGCCTCCTGGTCTACGACGTCGACGACGACCCCCGGGTGCTCGCCAACCCCGTGCTCGACGAGTTCTCGGAGGAGACCGAGGAGGCCGACGAGGGCTGCCTCAGCGTCCCCGGCGTCACCATGCCCGTCGTGCGCCCCGTGAGCGTGCGCGTGCGTGCTCTGGACGAGTACGGCGAGCCGGTGGACTTCCGCGCCGAGGGGTTCGAGGCGCGCGTGATCCAGCACGAGAACGACCACCTCGACGGCGTGCTCATCGTCGACCGCACCAGCAGGAGCGCGCGCGCCGCCGCGCTGCGGACCATGCGCGCGAACGAGGCCGGCGGCATCGAGCCGGCCGGCGGCGGCCTCTGAGCCGCATGCGGCTCGCCTTCGCCGGCACGGCGCCGTTCGCGGAGCTGGTGCTCCGGGGCCTCGCCGGAGCGGGCCGCACGCCCGTCGTGCTCGTGACCAACCCCGACCGGCCGCGCGGCCGCCACGGCACGCCGCAGGCACCGCCCATCAAGCTTACGGCCGAGCAGCTCCACATCCCCGTGCTCCAGCCCGAGCGGCTGTCCGCCCCGGAGGCTCTGGAGCGGCTGCTGGAGACGAGGCCCGACGTCCTGGTCGCGTGCGCCTACGGCCAGATCGTCGCCCAGCGCGTGCTCGACGCCGTCGAGACGATCGTCGTCCACCCGTCGCTCGTGCCGCGCTGGCGGGGCGCCGCCCCTGTGGAGCGGGCGCTGATGGCTGGGGAGACGGACCTGGGCGTCTGCACCCTGCGGATGACGGCGGGCGTGGACGAAGGCCCCATCGGCGACGCGCGACGCGTCCAAGTACCGCGGGACGCCGACGCGGGCCGCGCCTACGAGCTGCTCGCTCCGGCGGCCGTCGAGGGCGTCGCGGCGACGCTCGACGGCATCGCCGCCGGCACCGTGGAGTGGCGCGCGCAGGAGGGCCCGGCGACGTACGCCGCCAAGATCGGGCCCCACGACAAGGAGATCGACTGGAGCCGGCCGGCCGCGGCGATCGCCGACCAGGTGCGCGCCCTCTCGCCGCACATCGGCGCGGTCACCGAGCTCGCCGGCAGGCGGACGCGCATCTGGCGCGCCGCCCCCGGCCACGGCCCGGTGCCCGAGACGGGTCCCGACCGACTGGTGATCGCCGCCGGCGAAGGCTGGCTGGACGTCCACGAGCTCCAGCAGGAGGGACGCGGCCGCGTGACCGCGGCCGAGTTCCTGCGCGGCGCCGGGCGCGGCCTGCTGGCGCCGTGAGCGGCTCGGCCCCGGGGGAGGCGGCGGGACGGTCGCGGGTGAGCCCCGCCCGGGCCGCGGCGTTCGCGGCGCTGCGCCGGCTGCGCGCGAGCGGGGCCCGGCTCGACGAGTCCTCGGCAGCGCTGCCTGAGCTCTCGTCTCTCGGCCCCGCCGACCGCGGGCTCGCCAACGAACTGGTCAACGGGACCGTCAAGCGGCGCGTCTCGATCGACGCCGTGCTCGGCGCTTACACCAAGGCGCCGCTCAGGAGCGCGGACCCGGACGTGCGCGACGCGCTCAGGCTGGCCGCGTTCCAGCTCCTGTTCCTGGACCGGGTGCCCGCCTACGCCGCGGTCGACGACGCCGTCACGCTGGCCACGCGCAAGAGCCGTCGCGCAGGCGGGTTCGTCAACGCCGTGCTCCGGCGGGTGGCGAGGGACGGTCGCGCCAGGCTCGAGGAACTGGGGGAGGGAGACGCTGCGCGCGCGTGGTCGGTGGGGCTCTCGTATCCCGTCTGGCTCGTGAAGCTGCTGCGCGAGGATCTGGGCGACGTGGCCGCACGCCGGCTGCTCGAGGCCGGCAACGCCGCCCCCGAACGCTGTTTGCGCGCCAACCGGCTGCGCGGAGGCGTCCCCGCGGCGACCGAGGCGCTCGCCGCCGAGGGGTTCGCGACGCGCGGGATCGACGGGCTGCCCGACGGGCTGCTGTACGAGGGCCCGCCGCTCGAGCGGTCGCGGGCCTTTCGTGAGGGCCTGGTGACGCCGCAGTCGCGGGGCTCCCAGATCGCCGGGATGGTCGCCGCGGGCGCCGTGACCGGACCGGCGGCGACCGTGCTCGACCTCTGCGCGGCGCCCGGCGCCAAGACCAGTCA
>JBLMXT010000057.1:0-2939 GCA_050257915.1 Deltaproteobacteria bacterium | reverse complement strand
GGCGAAGCCGAAGTCGATGAACCAGGGACGGCCGTCGGGCGCCAGCAGCACGTTGGCGAGGCGCAGGTCGCGATGCGCGATGCGGCGCTGCCGCATCACCGCGACGCCCTCCCAGATGCTGCGCAGGACGTCGTCTGTGAGCGCTTCGTCCGCGACGCGGTCGAGCGAGTCGCCGGCGACGCGCTCGTAGGCGAGCAGGAAGCCGTCGTCGCCGACATTGGTGCTCACGACGAGGCGCGGCGTGAGCACCCCGGAGTCGTTGGCGTAGAGCGCGACCAGCGCCTCGTGCTCCACCATGCGCTGCAGCGAGGTGAAGGGTCCCCGGTCCCCGACGTCCTTGAGACGCAGGAAGCGGTAGACGCGGAACATGAGGTCGGCGCTGCGCTCGTCGCGGCCGAGCACCTTGATGAACAGCGAGCGCCCGTCCTCGGCCTCGCCGAAGTAGGGGGTGGAGCTGCGCGCGTCCACGCCCGCCCGCTCGAGGCGGACCAGCGGGATGCCGGCCCGGACCAGGGCGGAGACGACCGCCGGCCCCCGGGGGCGCTTGTTGGGCGCCCCGACGACGAGCAGCACCAGAGACCCGCCGAGCACGCCGGCGCCCACCGCGAGCACGATGTCCAGCGGTCCGTCCTGCGCCGCGGCGGCGCGGAAGAACACCGCCACGATGACGACGAGCCAGCCGAGGCGGCGCCATGGGCGACTGATCCAGGGCGATCCCAGCACGACCGTGGAGACCATGCCGGCGATGAAGTTGGAGTCGATCACGCCGATCGACGCGACGTCGCGCAGCCACTCCGGCCGGTGGACGGCGGCCAGCAGCTCGGGCGTCCCGAAGCTCTCCACCACGATGCTGTTCAGGAAGGACGCCGTCGACTGCGCGACCAAGGCCGCGAGGATCAGCATCCCGAAGAGCCGGAACCTGCGGCGCCAGAGCACGACCAGCCCGACGGCGGCGGGGATCAGCGAGGCGACGCCCTGGAACAGCAGGTACAGCGCCCGCGCCAGCGCCTCCGGCAGGGCGTCGAAGGCGCTGATCGTGTCCCGCTCGAACCCGACCAGCGTGTTCGAGGCGCCGGCCGCGATCAGCAGGCCGAGGAGCACGAGGAGCACGCCGACGATGAGGTGGAGCACGTCCGACGGTGTGCGCACGTGGCGCTCGGCCGGTGGCTCGTCGATCTCGGTCTCGGCCGCCGCCGCCCTGGGGGCCGGCGGTCTGCGTCTCGGCCAGTAGCGGTACGCGGCGATGGCGATGACGCCTACGACGAGCGCGCCGGCCGAGATCACCAGGTACGTCGGAGGGGCGGTGGCGGCGATGGTCACGGCTCAGCTCCGCCTGTGGCGACCCGAGGGGCGCGGACCCGTCGAGGAGGAGGGTGGGTCGAGCCGGTCGTCCTGTCTCGGTCGCGCGGTCTCTTCATGGTGGTGTGCGCGGCCGTGGTGGACTGCGCGTCTCGGGGGTGTGCGGTCCTGCAAGCACCATCCCCGGGATCCGGGAGGACAACCGTGGCTGCGTTTGCTCCCGTGGCCGGCAGGCTAGGTCACAAGGGATGCGGGCGCCGCGCGACCATCCACCGAGGAGGGAGCATGACGGGACAGCAGCGACACGCCGGCCTCCCGCGGGGGGCCTGCGTCTCCGAGCGTGTCCATCGTCGGCGGTACGCGTGGCTGGCGGGCCTCGGTTTCCTGCTGCTCGTGGTGACCGCCCTGTGGAGCCTGGGCGACCAGCCCTACGACGTCGAGCGCCGCGCCTTCGATCTCCTGAACGGCCTGCCGGACGGGCTCGCCTACGTCCTCATCCCCGTGATGCAGGCGGGGAGCCTGGCGGCGGTGTTCGCCGCGGGCATCCTGGCCCTGATCGCGCGGCGCCCGCGCCTGGCCGGCCTGGTGGTGATGGCCGGCGGCTCCGCCTGGGTGCTCGCCAAGCTCGTCAAGCGGGTGGTCGAGCGCGGTCGGCCGGACGAGTACCTCCAGGACGTCGTCATCCGCGGAGCGGTGCAGATGGGCCAGGGGTTCCCGTCCGGGCACGCGGCGGTGATCGCGGCGATGGCCACGGTCGCCACTCCCTACCTCAGCCGCCCCGGGCGCCTCCTCGTCTGGACGGTGGTCGGGCTGGTCGCGCTGGCTCGCGTCTACACGGGCGCCCACCTGCCGCTCGACGTCGTGGCCGGCGTCCTCGTGGGGTGGGCGTTCGGCTGCGTCGTCAACTTCGCGCTGGGGACGCCGGCAGTCGCGTGCTGCCCCCCGTCCCGTCTCGACTGCACGGTGATGGAGTGACCGGCGGCTGCTGTGTGACGCCCTCGGCGGCGTAGAATGCCGCCGAGGGCGCTTCGACGAGGGCGGGGACCGGCGAGGAGGACGAGGTCATGGCGACACGGATCGTGCGCTGGTACCGGCTGCAGCCCCCGATGCTGCCCATCCGTGAGTGGCTGCCGGGGTACCGGCGCCGCTGGCTGCGGCCGGACCTCCTCGCGGCGGTCGCGGTGTGGGCGGTGCTCGTGCCGGAGGGCATGGCGTACGCGTCGCTGGCCGGCATGCCGCCCGAGACCGGCCTGTTCGCGGCGCTGGCGCCGCTGCTCGCCTACGCCGTCCTCGGCACCTGCCGGCAGCTGACGGTCGGGCCGAGCTCGGCGATCGCCGCCTACTCGGCCGCAGCCGTCGCTCCGCTCGCCCTCGGCGACGGCGGCCGCTTCATCGCGCTCTCGGCGCTGCTCGCGCTGCTCGTCGGCGGCGTGTGCCTGGCCGCCGGGCTGGCGCGCGCCGGGTTCGTCGCCGACTTCTTCGCCCGCCCGGTGCTGACCGGCTTCGTCAGCGGTCTCGCCCTGGTCATCGCCGTGAGCCAGATCGCCAAGCTGCTGGGCGTCGAGGCGGACGGCACCACCTTCTTCGGCAAGCTCGAGGGGGTGGTGACGCGGCTCGGCGAGATCAGCCTGCCGACGCTG
>JBLMXT010000056.1:0-3157 GCA_050257915.1 Deltaproteobacteria bacterium | reverse complement strand
CTCGGGACCGGCCGGCGCGTCCGGGGGCCGCGCCCCCGCCGGCGGCTCCAGCCGCAGGGCGTAGCGCGTGTACTGGGGGCGCCTCACTGGCGAAAGACCGCGCGGACCTTGTCGAGGAAGCTCTGGTCGACCTCGTACGTCGCCTCGCCGCTCAGCTCGGCGAACTGCTCGAGCAGCTCGCGCTGCTCGTCGGTGAGCTTGCGCGGGACGAGCACGTTGACCACGACCTTGAGGTCGCCGCGACCGTAGCCCTGAAGGACGGGCACGCCGCGGCTGCGGTACGACTTGACCTCTCCGGGCTGCGTGCCCGGCTTGAGCTGTACCTCGATGTCGCCGTCGAGCGCGGGCACGTAGGCGGTGGTGCCGAGCGCCGCCTCGACCATGGTGATGTCGAGGCGGTAGATGAGGTCGTCGCCGTCGCGCACGAAGTCCTCGTTCGGCTCGACGGCGACGGCGACGTACAGATCGCCGGGCCTGCCCCCGTGGGCGCCGGCGCCGCCCTCGCCCGCCAGCCGGAGACGCTGCCCCGTGGCGATGCCGGCCGGCACCTCCACGGGCACGGTGTGCGTCTTGCGCACGCGGCCCGAGCCGAGGCACGTCGGGCACGGCTCCTTGACGATGGTGCCCTGGCCGCGGCAGATGTTGCAGGTGCTGGTACGGATGAACTGGCCGAACCCGCCGAGGCTGGAGACCTCGCGCATGCGGCCGCTCCCGTGGCACTGCGGGCACTGCTCGCGGCCGGTGCCCGCCTTGGCGCCGCTGCCGGAGCAGGTCTCGCACGCGGCGTCGGCGGTGACCTCGACGTCCTTGGTCACGCCGAAGACCGCTTCTGCGAAGGTGAGCGTGACGCGCGCCTCGACGTCGTCGCCGCGCGGCGCGGGCGAGCTGCCGCCCGCTGCGCCCCACATCCCTCCGGCGTCACGCAGCACGGAGTCGAACATGCCGCCGCCGAAGAAGATGTTGAAGAGATCGCCGAAGCCGACGTGCTCGAAGTCGGTCATGGGGCGCCCGCGCAGGCCGTCGAAGCCGTAGTGGTCGTAGGCGGCGCGCGCGTCGGCGTCGGAGAGCACCTCGTACGCCTCCGCCGCCTCTTTGAACAGCGCCTCGGCCTCGGGGTCCTCCTGGTTCACGTCCGGGTGGACCTCGCGCGCCAGCTTGCGGAATGCCTTCTTGATCTCGCCGGCGTCGGCGTCACGCCGCACGCCGAGCACGTCGTAGTAGTCACGCTTCAATGGTCGCCCCAGTCGGAGGTGGTCACCAGATGTCTTCGAGATATGAGCTCAAGCCGTCGGCCGTGGCGCGCACGGTCGCGATCACGCGCTGATAGTCCATGCGTGTGGGACCGATGACGCTCACCGTGCCGAGGCTGCGGTTGGCGACGCCGTACGTGGTCGCGACCAGCGAGCACTCCTGCAGCGACGGCGACGCGATCTCGTGGCCGATGCGCAGGTACATACCGTCTTCGCGCAGGGCCCCGGCCAGCAGTTCGAGCAGGTTGTACCGCGACTCGAGCATCTGCAGTACCTCGTTGAGGTGACCGGCCCCGGCGCGGGTGAGGTTGTCGAGGAGGCGCGACGTGCCGCCCAGGTGCAGACCCTCCACGTCGCCCGGGCCGGGAGCCTCGAACGCCGGGCGCAGCACCTCGAGGAAGGCCAGCTCCTTGAGCCGCAGGTCGGGGCTCTCGAACACGGCGGCGACGCGGCGCGTGCCCAGCTGCGCCCCCACGAGCCGCTCGTTGAGGTACACGCGGGCGAACTCGGCGAGGCCTTCGTCGACCGGGTCGGCGAACGAGAACACCCGCTTCGTGACCTGCCCCGACGTGGTGATGAGCACCACCATGACGAGGCGCGGCTGCAGGGCGAGGATCTCGATGTGGCGCAGGCTCGAGGTGCTGACGGCCGGCGCCGAGACGACGGCGAGCAGCTCGGTGACGCGCGAGAGCGCCTCGGCGGTCTCGCGCAGCGCGTCGTCGATCTCGCTGGCCGCGCGGTCGCGCTCGAGGAGCAGCGCCGGCGTGCCCTCCCGCCGCTCCGCCGCGACGATGTCGGCGTAGTGTCGGTAGCCCGCGTCGGTGGGCACCCGCCCCGCGGAGGTGTGCGGGTGCGCCAGCATGCCCATGTCCTCGAGGTCGGCGAGGTCGTTGCGGATGGTGGAGGCGGCCACGCCGAAGTCGAACTGCTCGCTCAGGTGCCTTGACCCGACCGGTGCGCCGAGCGCGATGTACTCTTCGATGACGGCCCTCAGGACCTGCTCTTGCCTCGCCGTGAGCGGCAACCTACCCCCTTAAATGCGGAGAGCGAAACAGGCGCACGCACAGTCCGTCTGCCACGTGCCTCCCCTTTCGCGTCACGCGGATTGTACCACTGTGCAGGGAAACCAATCCAGCGGCGGCGAGGCCAACGGCGCGGTCGCGGTCGAGCACGGCGGCGACCTCGGCGAGCGGGACGCGCTCGCCGCAGCGGGCGGCCAGCAGGAAGCGCTCGCGGGCCCGCGTGGGCGCGTCGAGCGCCTCGAGCGCGCGCGGCGGCGGCGACCCGGACGCGAGCGCCGCCGCCCAGGCGGACGGGTCGGCCGTGTTGGTCCAGCGCCGGGCGCCGACGGTGCTCACGGCGCCCGGGCCGAGGCCGAGGTAGGGACGCGCGCGCCAGTAGGCCAGGTTGTGGCGCGCCTTGCGTCCCGGCAGGGCGAAGTTGCTGACCTCGTACCAGTCGTAGCCGGCGCGCGAGAGCTCCCGGACGATACGGCGGTAGCCGGTCGCGCGCAGGTCGTCCGTGGAGCCGCAGGGGCCGGACTCCGGAGCCACGGGCGCGGCGCCCGTCGCCCACGACAGCCGCGCCGCCAGACGGCTCCCTTCGACCACGTCCAGCTCGTACCAGGAGACGTGGTCGGGGCGCAGCTCGAGCGTGGCGGCGATGTCGCCTCTCAGCAGCTCGGGGGTCTGGCCGGGGATGCCGTGGATCAGATCGAGCCCGGCGTTGGCCACGCCCGCGACGCGCAGGCGTTGAAAGGCCTCGGCCGGGTCCGCCTGCGCCGTCCGGCCGAGCACGGCCCGCAGCTCCGGCGAGAAGCTCTGCGCGCCGAGCGAGACGCGGACGCCGGCGCCCGCCGCCCACTCGGCGTAGGCGTCGTCGACGTCCTCGGGGTTGGTCTCGACGGT
>JBLMXT010000055.1:0-3682 GCA_050257915.1 Deltaproteobacteria bacterium | reverse complement strand
GGTGCTCGCCGACGAGACCCCCGAGGACTTCCGCCGCCGCTACCTGATGGCGCTGCACGACTCCCTCGTGCTGCAGCGCCCGGGGCTCATCGTGCTCGGCGACGCGGCGGCGCGCGGGCGGGCGGCCGCGGTGATGGCAGCGGCCGTGCGGGCGCGGCCCCACCTCGCCGCGCTCGGCACGGGTACCCGCCCCACCGTGGTCATCACCGTGTACGGCTCCGCCGCGGACGTGCGCGACGCGCTCGCCCTCGGGTCCGCCACGTCGCGCCTCGTCTTCTTCTCTCACCCGTCGCTGCGCGTGGCAGAGGACTCCTGGCCGACCTACGACGTGGGCGTGATGGGCCCGTGGCTGCGCGACTGGGGCGGATCCATGGACGAGGTCCTGCGCCACGAGCTCGCCCACGCGTACACGGTGAGCTGGTTCGGCGACGACGAGGAGCCGCCGGCGCTGCTCGTCGAGGGGTTAGCCCAGGCCGCCGAGGGCACACCCGCGACGCCGGCCCTGCGCGAGGAGGTGGCCACGGGCGGCCAGCTCTGGCCGCTGCCGGAGTCGTTTGCCGACACCGACGTGTGGGACGGCGGCGACGCCGCGGCCGTTCGGCTGGGGTACGAGATCGGAGGGGCACTGGTCGCCTACGTGGTCGCGCGCTGGGGCCCGGAGCAACTGCGGCCGTTCGTCCGGGCGGTGGCCGCCGCCGAGCCCTCGGAGGCAGGCATGGACGCGGCGCTCGGCGGCACCCTGGCCGTGAGCTGGCGCGAGTTCTTCGCCGGCTGGCGGAGCTACGTCCTGAGCGGCGACTGAGGCCGGAGTCCCGGCCGGCGCCGCGGCCGTACAATGACGGTATGGCCGCACCGTCCGGCAGACTACGGCCCCGCTTCCTCCTCGCAGGGGTGGGCCTCACGATGCTCCTCATCGCCCTCGTCGCGACCGGGGTGGGTCTGTCGCGCCGCGCGCAGCAAGCCCAGCCGCGACCGGCGGCGCCGAACGTGACCACCTGGGACGTGCAGGCGGCGCTCGACGACGCGACGGCGGCGCTTCTCGGCAGGGACCGGGCGGCGTGGGACGCCGCCCTGCCCGCGTCGAGCAGCGGCGCGCGCCACGGAGCCGATGTGCTGTATCGGCGCCTCGCACGGCTCCCGTGGACGGACCTACGGATTATCGCGGAGGCGGTGCGCGGCCGCCCCGGCCGCTTCTACGTCGGCGCGGTCGGCGAGGTCGGCGGCGCCGGCCCGGCCGACCGCATCATGGCTCGCCGCGTGTTCGACGCCGGCCTCCGCGACGGGCGGCTCGTGCTGCTGGACGACGTCACGCCGCGCGACCTGCGCGGGCAGGACGTCATGGCGTTCGACCGGCCCGTGGCGGTGCGCCGCAACGGGCTGGTCGTCATCGCCGACAAGGGGGAGCGGGCCGCCGCGGAGGCTCTGGCGGCGGCGGGCGCGCCGGCCCGCAAGCGCCTCGGGTTCCTCGGCATCAGCGCCGGCGAGCCGGTCGTCGTGTATTACTACTCGTCCCGGCGGCAGCTGCTGCGCTCCCTCGGGGAAGACCCCGGCGAGTCACGCATCCGCTTCTTCTCGCACGCCCCCATGAGGCTGCGCGACGTGCCCACCTGGACGCGCGACATCGGGGTGCTGGGTCCGGCCCTACGCGGCAAGGCGTCCTGGACGCCGCGGATGCTCGCCCACGAGATGACCCACGCCTACACGTCGCGCTGGTTCGAGGGCGCGAGGCACGCGCCCACACTGCTCGCCGAGGGCCTCGCGACCGCCGTCGAGGGCGGGCGTTCGTTCGAGCCGTTGCGCGACGACCTGGCCTCCCCCGAGCCGGCGTTCCCGCTGGAGAAGGCGCTCAAGGCAAAGAGCCTGTGGAAGGGCAACCGCATCGAGAAGGTACGGCTCGCGTATCTGGAGGGCGCCTCGCTGGTGCTGTACGTCCGCGACCGCTGGGGGCTGCGCGGGCTCAAGGAGTTCGTCGCCGCGGTCAGTGATTCCGACCTGACCTCCGAGGGCCTTGAAGCGGCCGCGCGGCAGAGCGTCGGCCTGAGCTGGAACGAGCTGCGCTCGGGGTGGGAGGCGTTCGTCGAGACGCTGCCCTGACGGCGCAGGTGCCTGATGGTGGAGGGCTGCGCGTGAGGCGGGTCGTACCCCCGTAAGGTTGCGCGGCAAGGGGCGCGGGGGTACACCCTAGTCACCAGCTGCTCGTCGCCGCAGCGCGAAAGGAGAAGCGCATGCGTTCCAGGATCCTGATCCTCGCCACGCTCGTCGGCCTCGCGGCCGTCGTCCTCGTGATCGCCGTCGCCGTCGCCGGCGCCGGACAGTCCGATCCTCTCCCCGACATCTCGGCGCCGGACCTGCTCGGCAAGATGGCGCAGGCCGGAGACGTGACCGCGGTCAGCGGCGATGTCGCCTGGCAGAATGGGCTCTTCGGCGACCTCGCGCAGGCGAGCGGCATGGCCCAGTTGCCGGCCCAGTCGCCGCTCACCAGCAGCGGCTCGGGACGCATCTGGGTGAGCGACGCCGGCGCGAGGGTCGAGTCGCAGGGCGCCGGCGGCGACCAGGTGGTCGTCGTGAACAAGGCCGCGCGCACGGCCTGGGTCTACGACTACGCGCGGAACACGGTCAAGAAGGTCGTGGTGACCGGGACGGCGCCGGCGGAGACTCCGTCTCCGGCGCCCGACGCCGCGGCGCTCACGCCGGCGATGATCACCCTGTACCTGCAGCAGGTCGCCCGCTTCGCGACGGTCGAGGTCGCCGGCCAGACCACCGTCGCCGGCCGCGACGCGTACCAGCTGCGCATGACGCCCGTCGCCACCGACACCGCTCTCGGCTACGTCGAGGCGGCCGTGGACGGCGAGACCATGCTGCCGCTGCAGCTCGATGTGTACGCCAGGGGCGGCACCGCGCCGGTGCTGCGCTTCGGGTTCACCCGCGTGAGCTACGACGCCATCGACCCGGCGACGTTCACCTTCACGCCGCCCGAGGGCGCCGAGGTGACGACGAAGACGGTCGACGGGGACGCTGTGCGCGCGAAGCTTGAGAAGGCGCACGACGTTCCGGACGGCAAGGAGCCGACCGCGGAGCAGAAGACCGCAGCCGAGCAGGCCGTGCGCGGTGCCCTACTCACGCGCGAGCAGGTCCAGGAGCTGGTGCCCTATGACCTCGCTTGGGCGCGCGACTACACGGCACGGCCGTTCCGCTGGGGCTACGTGCTGAGCCCCGCCGGCCCGCTGACCGCCGGAGGCGCTCCGCTCCTGCAGGCGATGGGCGTCGCCACCGGTATGGACTCCGACTTCCTGGTCACGACCGGGCCGCACTCGCTGCGCGCCGGCGCCGAGACGACTGGCCCCAGCAGCGCGCTGCTCTACGGCGACGGGTTCGGCGCCATCGTCCTCGGCCAGACCAGGACCACCGCCGAGCTGGAGAAGCAGCTCGCCGAGGCCCGCAAGACCTCGCAGATCCTCGGCAAGACCATGGTCGGCGACGCCGAGGCCCTGAAGATCGGCACCCCTCTCGGCGGCGTGATCGTGTGGGAGAAGGACGGCACCACGCTGGTGGCCGCCGGCATGGTGCCCATGAGCGATCTGGAGGCGTTCGCAAGCTCCGTTCGTTGACGTGGAACACCCTGAGACGCCAGACGTCGCGGAAGCGCAAACGTTGAGTGAACCGGAGGGGGCGCGGCCCGGGC
>JBLMXT010000054.1:0-2749 GCA_050257915.1 Deltaproteobacteria bacterium | reverse complement strand
GTGCCCGCGCCGGCCGCACCGGCGCGGAAGTTGGCGGTGGCGACGAGCGCGATGTTCACGGCGTTCAGCATGAGCTCGAGGCTCATCACCACGAGGATGACGTTGCGGCGCGCGAGCACGCCGAACGCGCCGATGCAGAACAGCAGGAAGGCGAGGAGCAGCCACCAGTACAGGGCGTTCACGGGCGTTCCTTCTCGCGCGTCGCGAGCACGATGGCGCCGATCATCGCGGCCACCAGAACCAGCGAGACGAGCTCGAACGGGAACACGTAGCGGTCGAAGATGAGCCGGGAGAGCTGGCGCAGGCCCGGCGTGAGCGACGTGTCGCCGATGCGGCCGATGTCGGCCGACAGGGCGACGACGGCCAGGACCGCGGCGCCGACCAGCGCGACCACCGCGGCGACGGCCGTCTGGCGGTTGAAGAACAGCTCCATACTGCCCGTCTGCACCTCCGTGAGCATGATCGCGAAGATGATGACGATCGAGATGGCGCCCACGTACACGAGGATCTGGATGATCGCGACCAGCGGCGCGTTGAGGAGCGCGTAGGCGAACGCCACCCCGAGGAAGCAGAACACCATCGAGACGGCGGAGTACATGATCCGCTTGAACAGCACCACGCCGAGGCCGCAGATGAGGATCCACGCGGCCACGATGACGAAGAACCAGGGGTGGAAGTCGCCGCCGGGCATCAGGCCTGCTCCTCCGGGTCGTCGAGCGGGATCGGATCGTCCTTCATCGGCTCCCAGACCCACCCCTGCCCGCGCTCCGCGTGGAGGGCGTGCGGCACGAGGTCCTTGACCGTCTCGCGCAGGGTCGCGACCGGGCGCGCCTCGCGCACGTAGAGCGACTCGCGCGCCATGGTGGTGCGGCTGTAGCCGGCGAGCTCGAAGAAGTCGGTCTGCTCGAGCGCGTCGTAAGGGCAGACCTCGACGCACTCGCCGCAGAAGATGCAGCGACTCTCGTCCAGGTCGTAGCTGCCGAGGATGCGCGGGTTGGTCTCGATGGAGCCCGTGGGGCAGGTCTCGGCGCACTTGCCGCAGCTGACGCAGCCGACGAGCTGCAGCGGCAGGTTGTCGGCCGTGCTGACGATGGAGTCGAAGCCGCGCCCCATGTTGTCGTAGCAGCTGGACCCGACCTCCATGCGGCAGACGCGCACGCAGCGGCCGCAATTGATGCAGCGGTTGGGCTCGCGCATGATGAAGTCGTGGCGGAAGTCGGCCGGGTAGTCGTGGGCGTCGCCGCCGTGGAAGCGGTTCTTGAACACCTCGTACTCGATGCCGTACCGCTGCAGATCGCACTTGCCGCTGGCCGGGCAGTAGCACTGCAGGCAGAGCTCGGCGCCGCGGACGGCCTCGTCCTCGGGGAAGCCGAGCTCGATCTGCTGGAAGTTCGTCTTGCGCTCCTCCGGCCCGAGCTTGGGCATCGCGGCCGGCGGGCTCGGGTGGGAGACGTCGGTGGTCATGTCGATGAACACCGGCGGGATCTCGGCCATGCGCGCGACGCGCGGGTCGAGGTCGTTACGGTCGTTGATGGCGGTGAAGAACGGCGTCGCCTTGAGCCCGGCGAGCGACTGGCCGACCGCGCCCATGTCCTCGCCGCGCAGGTAGGCGTCCATGCTCCAGGCGGCCTTCTTGCCCTGGGCGATCGCCTGGATCACGGTCTGGGCGCCGAGCACGGCGTCGCCGCCGGCGAACACGCGCGGGTCGTCCGTCTGGAAGGTCCAGTCGTCGACCGCGATGGTGCGCCACTTGGTGCGCTTGACGCCCTGCTCCTCGCTGGTGCCGTCGAGCTTGGGGTACTGGCCGACGGCGGCGATGACCTGGTCGCACTCGATGACGAACTCGGAGCCCTCGATGGGCACCGGTCGGCGACGGCCGGAGGCGTCGGGCTCGCCAAGCTCCATGCGCTGCATCTCGATGCCGGTGACCTTGTTACGCTCGTCGGTGACCACGCGCACGGGCGCGATGAGCAGCTCCAGCTTGACGCCCTCCTCCTCGGCCTCGTCGACCTCGGTGACGTGCGCCGGCATCTCCTTGCGCGAGCGGCGATAGAGGCACGTGACCTCCTTCGCGCCTTTGCGGATGCTGGTGCGGCAGGCGTCCATGGCGGTGAAGCCGCCGCCGATCACCGCGACCTTGTCGCCGACGTGGACGCCGCCGGTGAGCTCGAGCTCGCCGAGGAAGTCGACGGCCGTGACCACGCCGTCCGCGTCCTCACCGGGGATGCGCATGTCGTTGCTGTTGAAGGCGCCCAGGGCGAGGAAGACGGCGTCGTGCTCCTCGAGGAGGTCCTCGATCTGGTAGTCGACGCCGAGGCGCGCGTTCACCTGCAGCTCCACGCCCATGCGCCACAGGACGTTGATCTCCTTGTCCAGGAGGTCGCGCGGCAGGCGGTAGCTGGGGATGCCGTAGCGGAGCATGCCGCCCGGCTTGGGCAGCGCCTCGAAGATCTTGACCGCGTGCCCCTCGAGCCGGGCGTAGAAGGCGGCGGCGAGGCCGGCGGGCCCGCCGCCCACGATGGCGATCTTCTTGCCGGTGTCGGCCTTCGGCTCGACCGGCAGCAGCAGCTCGCCGGTCTGCTCCTCGTCGACCGTCTGGTCGGCCATGAAGCGGTGCAGCTGGCAGATGGTGATGGGCTGCTCGACGAGCTGGCGGCGGCACGGGCCTTCGCACGGCCGCGGGCAGACGCGCCCGAGCACGGCCGGGAACGGCAGGTCCTCGCGCAGCTTGCGCACGCCGTTCTTGTAG
>JBLMXT010000053.1:0-6219 GCA_050257915.1 Deltaproteobacteria bacterium | reverse complement strand
GCAGCACGCAAGGAGATCGGCGACGTCGCCATGGGCTACGGCGACGACGTCGGCAACGCCGGGGTCGTGCGGACCAGATATGTGACGTTCGACCAGCCCGGCCAGGAGCTCGCCCTCGAGGGCGGCGGCACCCTGGCGCCGTTCACGCTCGCCTACGAGACCTACGGAACGCTGAGCGAGCGTAAGGACAACGCCGTGCTGGTCACGCACGCGCTCTCGGGCGACGCGCACGTGGCCGGGCGCCACAGCGCCAACGACAAGCGCCCGGGCTGGTGGGACATGATGATCGGCCCGGGCAAGGGCCTCGACACCGACAAGTACTTCGTCATCTGCGCCAACGTCATCGGCGGCTGCACCGGCAGCACCGGGCCCTCCTCGGACGACCCGGCGACGGGCAGGCCGTACGGCACGGACTTCCCGATGATCACCATCAAGGACATGGTCAACGCGCAGATGCTGCTGCTCGACCACCTGGGGATCGACAAGCTGCTCGCCGCCGTCGGCGGGTCGATGGGCGGCATGCAGGTGCTGGAACTCGCGATCTCCCATCCCGACCGCGCCCACCTCTGCGTGCCGCTGGCGACCGCGGCGCGTCAGCCCACCATGGCGATCGCGTTCAACGTGGTCGGCCGTCAGGCGATCATGGCCGATCCCAACTGGCGCGGCGGCCACTACTACGGCGGCAAGTCGCCGTCCAAGGGGCTCAGTGTCGCGCGCATGGTCGGCCACATCACCTACCTCAGCGACGAGGCCATGGAGGAGAAGTTCGGCCGGCGTCTGCAGGACATCCACGACTACACGTTCACGTTCTCCGCCGACTTCGAGGTGGAGAGCTACCTGCGCCACCAGGGGCTGAGCTTCACCAGCCGGTTCGACGCCAACACCTACCTCTACATCACGCGCGCGCTCGACTACTTCGACCTCTCGCGCACACACGGGTCCCTTGTCAAGGCGTTCGCGGATGTCAGGGCGCGCTTCCTCGTCATGGGCTTCAGCAGCGACTGGCTGCACCCGCCCTACCAGCTCAAGGAGATCGTCAGCGCCCTGCGCGCGACGCACAAGCACGTGAGCTACTACGAGGTGGAGAGCCACTACGGCCACGACGCGTTCCTGCTCGAGCGGGAGAAGATGGAGGGCATCATCGCCGCCTTCCTCTCCAGCGGGGCCAGGACGTACCACAGGTAGGGCCGCGAGGGTGCAGCGACGCATCGACTACAAGCTCATCGAGGACCTCGTGCCGGAGGGCGCGACGGTGCTCGACCTCGCCTGCGGCGACGGCGAGCTCCTCAGCGAGCTCATCGCCGAGAAGCACGTGCGCGGCAGTGGGGTGGAGATCGACCAGGCCGCGGTGGAGAAGTGCGTCGGCCGCGGTCTGTCCGTGTTCCACGGCGACCTCGACGCCGGGCTCGCCGACTTCGGCGACCAGTCGCACGACGTCGTGATCCTGAGCCTGAGCCTGCAGCAGCTGCGCCGGCCGCGCATGATCGTGCGCGAGATGGTGCGCGTCGGCCGCCTCGCCATCGTGAGCTTCCCCAACTTCGCCCACTGGACCCCGCGCTCGCAACTCCTCCTGCGCGGTCGCATGCCCGTCTCGCGCGACCTGCCCTACCAGTGGTGGGACACCCCCAACATCCACCTCTGCACCATCCAGGACTTCCGCGCGCTGTGCCGCGAGGAAGGCCTCTGCATCGAGCACGAGCAGTACCTGCGCGCGGTGGACAAGGACCCACCGGCGCGCATCGTGGCGCCGAACCTGCTCGCGCGGATCGCCATATTCGCGGTCACGCGCTGCTGACCGGCGGCGCCTCGCGGGCTTCCGTGGCGCGTGGCGATCGGGCCACGGCGCCCGGTTTTCGCGCCTCGCGGATCGCGGGTACACTGTCGGTACGCTCTGCGTCTCAGAGACCGGCGCGAGCGGCACAAGGAGCGCATCGCGTCACACCACCGAGCACCGGCGGGACGCGCTTCAAGATCAAAAGGAGAACAAAGTGCCTCAGGGTAAAGTCAAGTGGTTCTCGACCGAGAAGGCCTTCGGCTTCATCGAGCAGGAGAACGATAACGACATCTTCGTGCACGTCACCGGCCTGGCCGACGGCGTGACCGCGATCGACAAGGACCAGCTGGTCGAGTACGAGGTCGAGCAGGGCCGCAAGGGCCCGCAGGCGACCAACGTCAGGCCCGCGACCGCTGCGGCGGCGCCGGCCGCCGCCGCCGAGCCCGAGGCCGCCACGGAGCCTGAGGCGGAGGCCGAGGCCGAGGCCGACGAGCCGCAGGCCGAGCTCGCCGACGAGGCAGCGGACGAGCCCGACGCCGACTAGGGCGCGCTGAGTTCCTGACGGGCCGGCCGCCGGAGGATCGCTCGGGATCCGGCGGCCGGCCCGTCGCCTTTTCGCCGTCTTCCGGGTAGGACCCGGACGTATCCATCACGGGAGGAGACCGGTGCTCGACAACATCCACTGGCTCGGCCACGATTCGTTCCGGCTCGACGGGACCGCGACCGTCTACATCGACCCGTGGAAGCTGCCGGCCGGCCAGCCGCCGGCTCAGCTCATCCTCGTGACCCACGACCACTTCGACCACCTCAGCCTCCCCGACATCGACGCGGTCGCGGGGCCCGACACCGTGGTCGTCGGTCCGGCTTCGGTCACCGGCCAGGTGCGCGGCCTCGAGACCGTGACCGTCGCGCCCGGCGACAGCGCGAGCGTCGCCGGCGTGGAGGTGCTTGCAGTGCCCGCCTACAACCTGGACAAGTTCCGCGCCCCCGGCCAGCCGTACCACCCGCGCGAGGCGGGCGGCGTCGGCTACGTGGTAACGCTCGACGGCGTCCGCTACTACCACGCCGGCGACACGGACGTCGTCCCGGAGATGGCGGACGTGCACTGCGAGGTCGCACTCCTGCCGGTGGGCGGCAAGTTCACGATGACGTGGGAAGAGGCGGCCGGGGCATGCGCGCTCATCGACGCGGAGGCCGCGGTGCCGATGCACTACGGCGAGGTCATCGGCGACATCCGTGACGCGGAGCGCTTTCGCGACCACTGCCGCGTCCCGGTGACGATCCTGCCGCTGGAGCGCTGAGCCGCCCCGCCTACTCTTCGCTCCACTCCAGGATCACGGCCTCCTCGGGGCAGGCCTCCTCGGCGCGCTCCACGGCCGCCCAGAGCGTCTCGTGGGGCTCCTCCTCGAGCACGTCGGGGAGCCCCGCATCGTTCATGAAGAACACCTCGGGGCACACCTGCTCGCAGGCCCCGACCCCCGTGCATCGGTCGTAGTCGACGCTCACCTTCAGCTTGCGTGTCATGAGCGGAGTCTACCTCGGGGTCGGGTGGGCGCGGCCGGCGTCGTTTGGCGGCGCGCGCCCGGCGGGTAAGCAGCCCGCCGAAGGCACGTGCGGCTCCGCATCCGAGCCGCGGCGTCGACCACAGGGGAGGGGTCCAGATGCTCAAGGAAGGCGACAAGGCGCCGGCCGTCACCGGCGTCTCCTACGACGGAGCCGGTTTCGATCTCGGCGCGCCCGGCAGGCGCACCGTCCTGTTCTTCTATCCCAAGGCGAACACCGGGGGCTGAACGACCGAAGCCGTTGAGTTCAACGGCCTGCTGGACGAGTTCGCCGCCCTCGACGTGCAGGTGATCGGCGCCAGCGTCGACACGCCCGCCGCCAACGAGCGCTGGGCGCGGAAGTACGATCTCACGATGCCGCTCATCAGCGACGACGGCGAGCACACGGTGGCGGCCGCCTTCGGCGTGGCGCGGCCGATGGTGGGGGTGGCCAAGCGCACCACCTGGCTCATCGACCCGGACGGGACGCTACGCAAGGTCTATCCGGCCGTGAAGCCCAAGGGGCACGCGGCGGCCGTGCTCGAGGACTGCAGGCGGATCTGGGGCTGAGCGCCTCGTCGCGCGTTTAGTCGTCGTCCGCGGTCTCGTCGCGCGCCCCGACGTAGGCCGGCGCGTCGATCATGAAGATGCGGCTGGTCCAGCGATCGCCGGCTGGGGCGGCCGCCTCGGCGTCGTCGATGGCGCCGATGCGGGCGGTCATGTCGTCGCAGTAGTGGACGATGACCGCCTCCCGCGTCTGCGGCACCACCGGGCTGCCCTTCTCGCGCATGCCGTGGTGCGACACGATGATGTGGCGCAGCCGGAGAGCGAGGTCCGGCGGGAAGTCCGGGTCCTCGTCGATGAGGTCGCGCACCATGTCGTGGCCCATGACGATCTCGCCGTGCAGGCGCCCGGCGTCGGTCATCTGCGGGGCCATGCCGTCGCTGGTGTAGGCCAGGGTCTTGCCGACGTCGTGCAGGATGCCCCCGGCGACGACGAGGTCGTAGTCGACGGAGGCGAAGCGCGACGCCACGCCGGCCGCAGCCTCGGCCACGATGAGCGAGTGCTCGAGCAGGCCGTGCCGGTAGGCGTGATGGTTGCGCACGGCCGCCGGCGCAACCGCGAACGTCGCGCCGGGCTCTCGCGTGCCGTCCAGCGCACGCTCGAGGAGCGCGCGCACGTGCGGCTCCTCTACGGAATCGACGAGCACGTGCAGGCGCTCGGCGAGCTCTGCCGGGCCGACGGGCGACACGGGCACGAGGTCGCAGGCCGCGTACTCGTCGGGGTCTGCGGCCCGCAGGCGCCGGACCTGCACCTGGGCGCCGTACTGAGGATGCACGCTGAAGGTGCCGCCGACGATGACGACGTCGCCGACGGTGATGCCGAGTGCTTCGTCCGACGGGTCGAAGTGGATGGCGGCGACCTCGCCGCTGGCGTCGCGCAGCTTCAGCCGCAGGTAGGCTTTGCCGTTGCGGTCGGTGGCGGCGATCTTGTCGGAGCAGCAGTACGGGCCCTCGACGGCCTGGCCGCTCTTGAGCTCGCAGATGGGGACGCGGGCGTCGGTGGTGCCGGGGATGCAGGTCTGGTCGGTCATGGGGTCTCCTTGGTCCCCGTCAGGGTACCAGACGACCCGGACGCGGGCCGCCGGCGGGGCGGTTCACATTGCGCCGCGCTCGGCGCTCGGCGTCAGGTGCCCGCGGGACGGTTCTTGCCGGCCGGCCGCGGCCCCGACCGCGGCCGCGACGACTTCTTGGGCGTGGCGCCGGCCTTCTCGGCGGTCTTCTTGACCGTCGCCTTGCCTGCGGCGGGCGTCTTCTTCGGCGCCTTCTTGGCGACCGGGGTGGCCGGCTTGGGCGCGGCCCTGCGCCGCGCCGGCTTGGCCGGCGCTTCCGCGACGGCCGTCTCGGCGTCCGGCCGCCCCACCGCCTCCGGCGGAGCCGCTGCAGGGACCTCCGGCGGAGCCGCTGCCGCGACCGGGACTTCCGCCGCGGTCGTTGCGGCGGCCATCTCCGGCTCCGCCGTCGCGGGCGTGACGGTCACCGGGCCGGCGACTGTCTGCACGGTCGCCGACGACGGCGACGCCGCAGGGGCATGCTCCTCTTCCGACGCGTCGGCCGGCGCGAGCGGTTCATTGCGGAGCGCGGCGATCTCCGCCTCCTTGGCGCCGATCTCGGCGGCGGTGGCCCGAAGCCGCTCGACCGCATGCGCCAGGTCCGGGTGGTCGAGCTCGCCGCGCTCGGCGAGCGCGAACGCCGCGTGGCCGAGCTCGCGCTCCGCCTTGCGCAGGTCGTTCTGCAACACCGCCAGACGGGCTTGAGCGGCGGTCACTCTGCCGGCGCGCCCGGCGTCGGCAGCGATGGCCCCGGCCTTGTCCTTGACGGTGTCGAAGAACCCCATCTCACCCTCCCTTGCCGTGCCGGCACGGGCGCCGGCGTGTCGCCGCGTACAGTCTCTCGTCTGCGCGGCCTCGCGTCCAGACCCGGTGCCCGCGGCGTGGCGCGGACGTGGCGGCGGCTCACCCGGCCTGGCTTGAGAATCGTGGCGGCTTGCGCCAGTGTTGGGAAAAGCTCTGAGGCAAGGGGACGATGACGATGCAACTCGGCGGTATGGCCTTAAAGGACGGTGTCCTTCTCCAGAGCGACGGCTACTGGGCCGCCGCCGTGCGGGAGGAGGGTGGCGGTATCAGGGTCGTCTCGGGGAGCAAGGTCCGGCTTCCGGGGCGTGAGTCGCTGCGGCACGTCCCGGTCGTGCGCGGCGTCGTGCGGATGGGTGTGGCGATGGCGGTCCTGCCCGCGTTACGCAGGGCCACCGGGACGCGGGTGCTGCCGCTGGTGGACCCGAAGCTTCTGGGGGCGACGGGGGCGAGGGCTGCCGTGACGGTCGCGCTCCGCGCGACGCGGCTGG
>JBLMXT010000052.1:0-4127 GCA_050257915.1 Deltaproteobacteria bacterium | reverse complement strand
GACGCGCGCCGCCCCCAGCCCGGCCATGCCGCCGCCGACGACCACGATGCGGAGCGGGGCGGCCATCACCCGTGGGAGTGCGGCCCGTCCGGCCGCTGCAGGGCGCGGTCGACGGGCCGGTGCGCCAGGTAGTCGGTGACCACGTCGGCCAGCGCCTCGATGAAGAACGGCGAGTCGTTGGGCGCGTGCGAGCGGCGGTACTCGATGCCGAGGTCCTCGATCTGCGCGCGCAGCACGATGTCGAGGTCGTAGAGCGTCTCGACGTTGTCGCTCACGAACCCGACCGGGACGACGAGGATCTTCTTCCAGCCCTCCGCCGCGAGCACGCGCACCGCATCGGCGGCCTCGGGCTCCATCCATTCACCGCCGCCGCGACCCTTGCTCTGGAACCCGAAGCGCCAGTCACCCGGCACGATCTGGGGGACCAACTGGGCGATGGTCTGCTGCAACTGGTCCACGTAGGGGTCGCCCTCGTCGATGGTCTCGGCCGGGACGCTGTGCGCGGTGAACAGGACGGCCCACTCGTTCACGTCGCAGCCGTCGAGCGCCTCGGCGGCGCGGCGGCTGATGGTCCGCACGAAGCCCTGGGAGGCGTACCAGCCCTCCAGCAGAGGGATGTCGCGCCCGTGGCCGCCGGTGGTGGGATCCTCGGCGGCGGCTAGCTGCGACCTGTACCTGCCGCTCGTGAGCCGCGAGGAGAAGGGGCTCATCGGCAGGGCGACGACCTCGTGCGCATCGAGCGAGCGGACGCACTCGACGATGCCCGGCTCGGTGTAGAGGAAGCCGTGGCGCACGCGGATGGGGAAGGCGAGCTCCTGGACCAGCTTGGCCTGAAGGGCGAGCGCCTGGCGCGCGGTGATGGCGGGGAGCGGCGAGGCGCCGCCGATGAGCGCGTAGCGCTCCTTGACGGCGGCGACGGTCCCCGCGTCGGGCGCGCGCCCCATGAGCCGCTCGAGGAACGGCACGATCTGCTCGGGACTCTCGGGCCCGCCGTAGGCGAGCAGGGCGACGTCGACGAGGCTCTCGGTCATGACGCCATCCTCCGGACGCTCAAAGCGGCGCGGCCGAGAGCCGGTGCACGGCGTCGACCAGGTACTTGACGTTGTCCGGCGGCACCTGGGGGATCAGGCCATGCCCAAGATTGAAGATGTGCCCCGGCCGGCCGCCGGCCCGCCGCAGCACGTCGGCGACGCGCTCCTCGATCGCTTTGGGCGGCCCGAGGAGCGTGATGGGATCGAGGTTGCCCTGCACGGCCACGTCGCCGAGCTGGTCCCAGGCGCGGTCGAGCTCGATGCGCCAGTCGACGCCGTAGACGTCGCTGCCGGCCTTGCCGACGAGGTCGAGCATGGCCGAGGCGCCGTTGCCGAAGTAGATGACCGGCGCCCCCAGCCCCTTGACCTGGTCGACGACGAAGCGCACGTGCGGCAGCACGAGGAGCTCGTAGTCGTACGGGCCGAGCCAGCCGACCCACGAGTCGAAGAGCTGCACCACCTGGGCGCCGGCGGCGATCTGCGCCTTCAGGTAGTCGACCACGACTTCGGAGATGACGCTCATGAGGCGCCCGAACGTGACCGGGTCCTCGTACATGAGCCTCTTGACGTGCGCGTAGTTGCGCGAGTGGCCGCCCTCGACGATGTAGCTCGCGAGGGTGAACGGCGCCCCGGAAAAGCCGATGAGCGGGATGGACGGGTCCAGCTCGTGGCGCACGAGCTTGATGGTGTCCATGACGTACTGCAGGTCAGAGGCCGCGTCGATGCTGTGGACGCCCTCGAGGTCGCGCGCGCCGCGGATGGGCCGCTCGATCACCGGGCCGTCGTCCTTGCTGAAGTGGAAGCCGATGCCCATGGGCTCCAGCGGCAGCAGGATGTCGGCGAAGACGATCGCCGCGTCCAGGTCGAAGCGGCGGAGCGGCTGCAGCGTCACCTCCGCCGCCACGTCCGGCCGCCGGCACATCTCCACGAAGCTCATCTTCTCGCGGATGGCGCGGTACTCGGGCAGGTAGCGGCCGGCCTGGCGCATGAGCCAGACGGGCGTGGCGTCGACGGGCTTGCGGGCGCAGGCATCGAGAAGTCGCATGGGCATCACCTGGTGAGGTGGAACGGGCTGGCAGGGACGGTGATTGTAGCAAACGGGAGCCCGTGGGCTCCCGTGGACGTCGATGTGGCGGTCCGGCGGCCGTTCATAGGTCGCCGTAGATCAGCCAATCGGCGGTGCACCGCAGGTCCACCGGCTACTCGGCCGGCCTGTACCCTTCGCCCAAGGCCGCTTTGCGGCAGGTACGACATACGGTGATCGTCGAGTCGCAGCACTGCGGCGAGACGACGCGGTAGCGGAGCGCCCGGGCGCTGAGCTTGGCGCCGCACAGGCCGCAGTGGGCGCTGTCGATGGAGCGGACCGTGGCAGGGGGCTTGTCCGCCGCGGGGGCGGCGTGGTCTTCCGACTGGTTCGGCATCGGGTGGACCTGGCCCATGGTGTCCTCCCTCCAGCTATGCCGCGGCCTCCGGGGCGGGGGTCCGGCAAGCACGTGCGGCTTACTCACTTCCTCCCCGGAATCGGCCGGCCGGTAACCCGGCTTGAGGCCTGCCGCCTACTGGCGTAGCCACCCGCAGCGACACGTGGACGACCGTTCCATGGCCGTGATCCGCAGCGCCGGGTAGGATGGCTGCAGGGGAAGCGGGCCTCCCCGGCCCGCAACGTGGAGGGAGATCGCATGAAACGTCTGCTCGTCGCGGCTGTACTGTGCGCCGCATTCCTGCTGCCGGTCGGCGCGGCCGCTGCGTCCGCGGGCGCCCCGCCGCCCCACGGCCACGACACGAAGAGCTTCTCGCCGGCGGGCGGGCAGCCCCTTTCGTCCGCGGACCTGGCGCCAGGCGCCGTGCGGGCGCGCTTCGTACCGCTGGCCCGGACGCTGACCGGCACGGCGACCGTCAAGGTGCACGCCTACGACTACTCCGGCAACCCCTGGGTGGGCGCAGCCGTCCGCTGGTGGGTGACCACCGAGACCGAGCAGGCGACGGACTTCGGCTACACGGATGCGTCGGGCTCCATCGCGTTCACCGACGTGCCTGGGGCCGACACCGGACAGGGCGAGGTCGCCGTCTATCCGGCGGAGGGCAGCGTCGTCTACGACGTCTCGAACCTCTCCTGGCTCGATCCCGCCGGCACCGACATGGGCCTGCAGCCCGGCAAGGTCGGCATGCAGCTCACGGCCGGCGGCGACTGGAGCGACTACGGGTACGCGTGGTTCGACATCTACAGCACCAACGGCGACGCCCGGCAGTACACGGGCAGCAGCGTGCCCGCCAGCGCGGCGCCCGCCGAGCCCCTGGTGCTCCAGGGCGCCCTGACGGACGCGACGGTCTACTTCTGGGACGACCAGGGCACCGAGCTGTCCCTCAGCGGCCTGTCCGTGCGGGCCAACGACGTGACTCCCAGCGGCATCGAGGTCCAGCAGGCGGACTGCCCGACCATCTACAACTTCACGTGGGCCTCCGGCAAGCCCGGCTCGGCGGCCAGGATATCGTTCCGCAACTTCCCCGCAGGCTGGGTCAACGCCATGTACGGCGCCTCGGACGGCGGTGGCCCGGTCAGGACCTACAGCGACTGGGTCTCGCCCGGCGGGACGGGCTGGACGACACGCACGTTCACCGTCCCGGCGACGGCCGTCCCCGGCTTCGACTACACCGTCTACGCGTCGCACGCGACGGGGCCTCTCACGCTCTCCGAGCCGTTCCAGGTCTGCACCTTCAAGCCCTCGCGCACGAGGGTGAGCAGGACCGGTACGGTCCGCTTCAGCGGCCGCGTGCCGTTCGATGCCGGTCACTCCAAGCGGCTGACGATCTATCGCCGCACAACGGCCGCGGGCCAGCCGCCAAAGGCGGGCGGGTCCACGGTCCGGGGCTGGACGAAGGTCGGTACGGCCACGGCCAACGGCTCCGGCAGGTACACGACGAAGTACTTCCAGCCGCGCCGCACCAGCTGGTACGTGCTCTGGTATCCGGGCGACGGCGCCCAGAACTGGGGCGCGTGGACCTCGGTGGCCAAGGTCAAGGTGAGGTGACCGCCGGCCCGGACTGACGCGGGCGTCGCGAAGAGGGGAGAGGGCCGGGCTGCAGTGCAGCCCGGCC
>JBLMXT010000051.1:0-5102 GCA_050257915.1 Deltaproteobacteria bacterium | reverse complement strand
GGATGCGCATGAGGTCGTCCTCGTCCAGGTTGTGGACGGCGCTGACCACCGGGAGCCGGCCGATGAACTCGGGGATGAGCCCGAAGTCCAGCAGGTCCTCGGGAAGCACGTGCGTGAAGATCGTGCCGGGATCCTTGTCGGCCTTGCTCACCACGTCGGCCATGAAGCCGACGCCCTGGCGGCCCATGCGGCGCTCGATGATCTTCTCGAGGCCGGCGAACGCGCCGCCGCAGACGAACAGCACGTTGGTGGTGTCGATGGTGAGGAACTCCTGGTGCGGGTGCTTGCGGCCGCCCTGCGGCGGGACGCTCGCGACCGTGCCCTCCAGGATCTTGAGCAGCGCCTGCTGCACGCCCTCACCGGAGACGTCGCGCGTGATCGACGGGTTGTCCGCCTTGCGCGCGATCTTGTCGATCTCGTCGATGTAGATGATGCCGGTCTCGGCGCGCTTGACGTCGAAGTCGGCGGCCTGGATCAGCTTGAGCAGGATGTTCTCGACGTCCTCGCCCACGTACCCGGCCTCGGTGAGCGCCGTGGCGTCGGCGATGGCGAAGGGGACGTTGAGGATGCGCGCCAGCGTCTGCGCGAGCAGCGTCTTGCCGCAGCCGGTGGGGCCCAGGAGCAGGATGTTGCTCTTGGCCAGCTCGACGTCGGACTCGCCGCTGGCGACGGCCTGGACGCGCTTGTAGTGGTTGTACACGGCCACGGCCAGCGAACGCTTGGCCTCGTCCTGGCCGACGACGTAGTCGTTCAGGATGCCGTAGATGTCACGCGGCTTGGGCAGCTGCTCGAGGTCGAGCGTCGCCGGGGCGGTGAGCTCCTCGTCGATGATCTCGTTGCACAGGTCGATGCACTCATCGCAGATGTACACGCCGGGGCCGGCGATGAGCTTCTTCACCTGGCGCTGCGACTTGCCGCAGAAACTGCAGAGCAGCTGGTCGTTGCCGTCGGTCGTTCCCGCCACTGCGGTCCTCCTCGTACGAGGCCGGCGCCCGCGCCACCTACCGGTGGGCGATGACGTCGTCGATGATGCCGTATTCCTGCGCTTCGGCCGCGCTCATGAAGTAGTCGCGCTCCGTGTCGGTGCGGACCTTGTCGATCTCCTGGCCGGTGTGGTCGGCGATGATCTCGTCCAGACGCTTGCGGAGGTTGAGCACCTCTCTCGCGTGGATCTCGATGTCGGTGGCCTGGCCCTCGTAGCCGCCGGCCACCTGGTGGATGAGCACGCGGGCGTTGGGCAGCGCGAAACGCTTGCCCTTGGCGCCGCCCGCCAGCAGCAGCGCACCCATGCTCATGGCGCTGCCCACGCAGATGGTGCTGACGTCCGGCTTGATGAACTGCATCGTGTCGTAGATCGCGAGCCCGGCGTAGACGCTGCCTCCCGGGCTGTTGATGTACAGGCTGATGTCCTTGTCGGGGTCGTCGCTCTCGAGGTGGATCAGCTGCGCGACGATGAGGTTGGCGATCTCGTCGACCACCGGCGTGCCCAGGAAGATCACGCGCTCGTTGAGCAGCCGCGAGAAGATGTCGAACGACCGCTCACCGCGGCTGGTCTGCTCGATGACGAACGGAACAAGTGGAGTCACGTACTCACCCTCTTCGATACTCTTTTGGTTCTCTCAGTGTGGTTTCCCCGCTCGAAACCACGCCGCCTGCGTTGCGCTGCGGGCATCAGTCCGCCCCCCGCGTCGCCCTTCGGGCCGGCGGGCGCTCAATAGCGCTCCGCCCACTTCGTGACGCTACGGGCATTAGTCCGCCTCGGGGTCCACGGCGTCCGCGGACTCCTCGGCGGCGGCCTCCTCGGCCTCCGTCATCGGCACCGCCACGGCCGCTTCGGCGACGAAGTCGGCGGCCTTGGCCACTAGCATTTCGTCGCGCAGCGCCTCACGCCTGCCCGACTTCTCCAGATCCGCGAGGAGCTGCAGGTAGTCGCGGCCCAGCGCCTCGGCGTCGTTCCTGACGACCTCGGTGATGTCCTCGTCGGTCACTTCCAGGCCCTCCGCCTGCGCGATGGCCTCGAGCACCAGCTGGCGCTTGATGATGAACTCGGCCTGCGGGCGCATCTCCTCCTCGATGTCCTCCTCGGTCTTCTCGAGCACGCCGAGGTAGACCTCCATGGTGAGGCCCTGCTCGCCCACGCGCTCCTCGAGCTGGTGGTAGAGCCGGTGCGCCTCGCGGTCGATCATGGTGGAGGGGACGGCGAGCGTGGCGTGCTCAACCGCCTTCTCGACCGCGGCCGCGCGGAACTCGCGCTGCGCGCCCGCGTCCGCGGCCGCCTGCAGCCGCTCGCGGACGTCGTTGCGCAGCTCGTCGATGGTCTCGAACTCGCTGACGTCGGCGGCGAAGGCGTCGTCCAGCTCGGGGACGACCTTCTCCTTGATCTCCTTGACGCTCACGGTGAAGGTGGCCGCCTGGCCGGCGAGCTCCCCGGCGTGATAGTCCTCGGGGAAGGTGACGTCGAAGCTCTTCTCCTCGCCGGCCTTGACGCCCACGAGCTCCTCCTCGAAGCCCGGGATGAGGTTGCCGCGGCCGACCTCGTACATCTGGTCCTTGCCCTGGGCGCCCTCGATGGGCTCGCCGTCGCGGCTGCCCGCGAGGTCCATGAGCACGAAGTCGCCGGTCTGCACGGCGCGGTCCTCGACCGGCTGCAGGCTGGCGAGCCGCTCCTGCAGCATCGCCAGCTGCGCGGAGATCTGGTCGTCGGTGATCGTCACCTCGCGCTTGGGGACCTCGAGGCCCTTGTACTCGCCGAGGGCGGGCACGGGCATGGTCTGCACCTTGAGCGAGAACGCGTAGTCCTGGGTCTCGTCGAGCGGGCCGACCTGCAGGTCCGAGGTGCCGACGGCGTCGTCGTAGAGCCCGGCCGCCTTGAGCGCCTCGTCACCCCACTCGGGGATGGCGTCCTCGAGGGCCTCGCCGCGGATGAAGTCGGCGCCCACGTTCTGGACCACGAGGTTGACCGGCACGCGTCCCTTGCGGAAGCCCGGCAGCTGCATCTCCTCGCGGATCTTGGCGACGGCGCGGTCGTAGGCCTTCCTGACGCTCTCGGCAGGCACCTCGACGCTGAGTTCGACCTCGTTCTCGCCTGTAGGGTTGACCTTCGTCTTCACTGTGGATTCTCCGTCTGTCGCCGGAACGGCCCGCAGTCGCCCCGGGGGCACTGCGGACCGCCGTATGGTGTGTGCGGGGGTCGATGATCGAGCAGGTGGTGCGGGTGAGAGGACTTGAACCTCCACGAGCAGAGCTCACCAGATCCTAAGTCTAGCGCGTCTACCAGTTCCGCCACACCCGCAGTGTCGTTAACGTGGACGGCCGGCGCCCCGCGCCGGCCGGTGCACCCGAGTGATTGGGGTGAACGACGGGACTTGAACCCGCGACCACCAGGGCCACAACCTGGAGCTCTACCAACTGAGCTACGTCCACCACCGGTCCGCGCCGCACGCGCCGCCGCGGGCGAGCCCGCGTCCGCAGCCGTGCGACCGGCGAACAATGGTACCACCAACCCGCGGACGCGTCACACGCCCTCCGCTTGCGGCGCCGCGGCCGGAGCGACGTACTCGTTGCGCACGTCCTGCAGGAGCGCGCCGTCGCTGATCTCGAGGATGCGGTCGGTCTGCTGCGCCACGCCGCGGTCGTGCGTCACGATGACGAAGGCCGTGCCCAGCTCCTGGTTGATCTCGCGGAACAGACGGTACACCGCCGCCGTGTTCACCGTGTCCAGATTGCCGGTCGGCTCGTCGGCCAGCACCAGGGCCGGCCGGTTCATCAGCGCGCGAGCGATCGCCACCCGCTGCTTCTGCCCGCCGGAGAGATCGTTGGCGTTCTTCTCCTCCAGCCCCTCGAGCCCGAGCAGCGCGAGGTTCTCCTCCGCCCGTGGGACCAGGTCCGACGGCGCCACACCGGCGATCCGCCCCGGCATGAGCACGTTCTCCAGCACGGTGAACTCCGGCAGGAGGTAGTGGAACTGGAACACGAACCCGATGAAGTCGTTGCGCAGGGCGGCGCGCTGCTTGCGGCTGGCCGCCGTGGCGTCGTGCCCGTTCAGGACGATGCGTCCCGTGGTGGGTGTGTCGAGCAGGCCGATCAGGTTGAGCAACGTCGACTTGCCGGAGCCGGACTGGCCGATGACGGACGCGAACTCGCCCGCCGCGATCTCGAACGAGACCTCGTGCAGTGCGACCGTCTTGACGACGGCGCCGTAGGTCTTGCCGATCCCCTCCGCGTGGACGAGCGTCTCAGCCACCCTGGATCACCTCGATGGGATCGAGCTTGGACGTGCGCCGCGAAGGGATGAACGAGGACACCACGGCGACCAGCACGCCGACCACGAACGAGATGACGACGAACCCCACCTGCGGCGTGATCGGGAACAGCGACTCGGAGTCGCGCCCGAGGAACGTGAACAGGGCGATGAGGCCGAGGCCGGCGGCGACGCCCACGGCGGCGCCGCTCACGCCGAGGATCAGGGCCTGCCACAGGAAGATGCGCCCGGATTGCCGGTCCTTCATGCCCATCGCCTTGAGGATGCCGATCTGCCGGGTCTTCTGCACCGCGGAGATGGCCAGCGTCGAGGCGATGCCCAGGGCCACGGCCACCAGCACGAAGAACTGGATCATGTAGCTCGACGAGCTCTGGCTCTGCAGCGCCGACAGCAGGTCGGCGTTCTCGGCCTGCCACTCCGTCACCTTGAGCCCCTCGAGCGCCGGCTGCCCGCGCAGGTCCGCCGCGACCTGTTCGGACGAGAACACGTCGCTCACCTGCGCGTCGACGGCCGAGAACTCGTCGGCGGCGAGCCCGAGCACCGTCGCCGCCTCCTCGCCGCCGACGAAGGCCGTGGCGCTGTTGGCCGCGGCCGAGCCGAAGTCGAACACGCCCGACACGCGGAGCTCCGCCGGGTCACCGGAGGGGAGCACGAACGAGGCGGCGTCGCCGGGCTTGATGCCGTAGGTCTCGGCGAAATCCTTGCCGACCATCACCTGTCCGGCGCCCAGCGAAGCCTCGCCCGCGACCAGGCGGCCGGAGATGTCGTAGATGGTGTCCAGCTGGTCGAGCGACCCGCCGGTGAACTGCAGCGGCGCGCTCTCGGATCCCTTGCGGAAGAT
>JBLMXT010000050.1:0-3713 GCA_050257915.1 Deltaproteobacteria bacterium | reverse complement strand
GCCCGTTCGACGATGACGGGCCGGCACGACGATATGCCCGGCGAGCCCACGGATCACGTCGGCAAGTATAGCATCGGGCCGGGCCGCCGCAAGGAGCGCCGGTCGTCGTGCCTTGCCTGTGCGACCCCGGCCTCGGCGCGCGCCCGATGGGGATTCAGAGAGAGGCGCCGGCCTTCTCGAGGAGGCTCAGGGCGTGGCTGCGCGCAGCCTCGTCGCTGGGCCCGGCGCCGAGCATGCGGCACAGCTCCTCCACGCGTTCGTCGCCCTCCACCCGCCGGACTACCGTCTCCGTGACGCCCGCGCCCGGGTCGCTCTCCTTGGCGATCGCGAACTGCCGGTCGGCGAAGGCGGCGACCTGCGGCAGATGCGTGATGCAGAGCACCTGGCGGCGCTCGGCCAGGCGGCGGAGCCGCACGCCCAGCGCCGCCGCCGTCACCCCGCCGATGCCGGTGTCGACCTCGTCGAAGATGAGCGTCTCGACGTCGTCGCCGAGCGTCACCAGCCCGCGGATGGCGAGCATCGTGCGCGAGAGCTCGCCCCCCGACGCGGTCTCTCGCAGCGGGCGAGGCGGCACGCCCGGATTGGCGCCGAAGACGAACTCCACGTCGTCGGCGCCCGACGGCCCGAGCCCGTCCCAGCCGCCGCCGCGGTCTGTAACCTCGACGACGAAAGTCGCGTGCGGCATGGCGAGGCCGCGCAGTTCCTCCTCGATGCGCGCGGCGACCCGGGGCGCGAGGCGCCTCCGGACCTCGCCGAGGCGCGCCGCGGCGGCTACGGCCTCGTCCTGCGCCGCCGTCACGCGGGCGACGAGCGACTCCTCGTCGGCGGCGAACTCCTCCAGCGCGCGCAGCCGGGCGCGTGCGTCCGCGAGGTAGGCGAGCACCTCGTCGGCCGAGCCGCCGTACTTGCGCATGAGCCCCTTGAGCTTGTCGAAGCGGAGCTCGAGCGCGTCGCGGTGGGCGGCGTCCACGTCGAGCGCGTCGATGTAGTCGCGCAGCGCGGCGGCGAGGTCGTCGAGCTCCACGGTGAGCGCGCCGAGCCGCTCCGCCAGCGGCGCGACGCTCTCGTCGAGCAGCGCCGCCTCGTCGACCAGGCGCTGCGCCACGCGTACGCCGTCCAGTGCGGCCGCCTCGGACTCGCCGGCCAGCAGAGCGAGCGCGCCGCCGGTGCGCTCGAGCAGCTTGCCGGCGTGCCGCGCCCTCTCTCTGTCCACGGCCAGGCGCTCGTCCTCCCCCGGCTCGACGCCCGCCGCCTCGATCTCGTTCACCTGGTAGCGCAGCATGTCGAGCTCGCGCTCGCGGTCGCGGTCGGCGCCACGCAGGTCGTCGAGCTCGCGCGTGAGCGCGCGGGCGCGTGCGTACGCCTCGGCGTACGCGGCCTTGAGCGGCTCGACCTCGCCGGCGACGGCGCCGTCGAGCAGATCGAGCTGGCGTTCGAGCTGGAGCAGGCGCGTGTGCTCCAGCTGTCCGTAAAAGGCGAGGCGCCGCCGCAACGCGTCTTCCACGGCGGCGGCGCTGCTCAGCAGCCCGTCCATCCGGGCTCGCGACCGGCCGCCCCGTGGCAGCTCGCGAGCCACCGCCAGCGTCTCGTCCCCGGCCTCGAAGAGCGCCTGCACCAGAGCCCGGTCGGCGCCCGGCCGGACGAGCTCGTCGCCGCCCTTCTGCCCCATGAGCAGCCCGATCGCCTGCGCCAGCAGGCTCTTGCCCGCGCCGGTCTCGCCGGTGATGACGTTGAGGCCCGGCGAGAACTCCAGCCGGGCCGCGGCGATGAGGACCAGGTCGTCGATACTCAGTTCAGCGAGCATCGTGGCGGTCGAAGAGCTTCTCCTCGACGTTCTGGTAGAACGACCCTTCGCTCTGCATGAGGAGACGCGCGACCTCCGACCCCGCCGTGACGCGCACCTCGTCGCCGCAGCACAACCGCCCCACGAGGTCCCCGTCGGCCATGACCTCGCACTCCTGCAGCGGCGAGACGTTGCGCGCGGTGATCACGTGGTCCGGGCGCAGGATCACCGGCCGGAAGCCCAGCGAGTGCGGGGCGATGAAGTTGAGCACGAGCACGCCGGCGTTCCACTCGACGATGGGCCCGTTGCACGAGAGGTTGTACGCCGTCGAGCCGGTCGGCGACGCGATGATGAGCCCGTCGCAGAACATGTCGCCGACGGTGACGCCGGCGACCTCGTACTCGAGCTGCAGCACGTGGCGCGGGGCGACGCGGCTGAGGATGACGTCGTTGACGGCGCTGTGGTGCTCACCCCCGAGGAGGACGTCGACAGTGAGCAGCTCCACCTCGCGGTAGTCGCCGCCGAGGATGGTCTCGAGGCCCGCCATCCAGCCCTCGCGCGGCAGCGAGGCGAGGAAGCCGACGTTGCCGTAGTTGACGCCCAGGGTGGGCACCGGGGTGTCGAGGAGGCGGGCGAGGCCGCGGAGGATGGTGCCGTCGCCGCCGAAGACGAGGCACAGGTCGGCGGCGCGCAACTCGGCCTCGTCGACGGCGCGGTAGCCGAGGTCCGTGGCAGCGGGATGCTTGCGCAGCTCCTCGGCCGGCATGAGCAGCTGGAGACCGAGGCGGTCCGCGGCCGCAGCCAGCTCCGCCAGCGCGGCCGCCGTGGCCGCGGTGAACAGGTGCGTGAGCACCGCGACGCGGCGCAGCGGCTCACCCATGGGCCGCCTCCACCGCGTCGTCGACGAGGCCGTCGGCCGGCGGCGGAGCCGCTCCGTCGGTGCGCGCGTCGCTGAAGAGGATGAAGTACTCCACGTTGCCCTTCGGTCCCGGGTGCCCCGAGTCGCACACGCCCTGCACCGTGGCGCCCCTTTCCTGCAGCCAGGCGGCCACACGCCGGAGCACGTCGCGGTGGACGGCGGGGTCCCGTACGACTCCGCCCTTGCCGACGCGCTCCCGGCCGGCCTCGAACTGCGGCTTGACCAGCACGAGGCCACGGAAGCCCTCGCGCAGGCATTCTAGCACCGGCCCCAGCGCCACCGTCAGGGAGATGAACGACAGGTCGGCGGTGACGAACGTGGGCGCGTACGGGAGACGTTCGCGCGTCAGCCGCCGGGCGTTGGTGCGCTCGAGCACGGTGACGCGCGGGTCCTCGCGCAGCCGCCAGTCCAGCTGGCCGTAGCCGACGTCGACGGCGATGACGCGGGCGGCGCCGCCCTGCAGAAGCCGATCGACGAAACCGCCGGTGGAGCTGCCCAGGTCGATCGCGTCCTCTCCGGTCACGTCGACGCCCAGGCGCGTGAGTGCCGTGTCGAGCTTGTCGCCGCCGCGCGAGACGTAGCGGCGGCGCGCGGCGGCGGCGAGCGTGGCTCCGTCGTCCACCTGCGTGCCGGGCTTGTCCACGACGCGGCCGTCCACGGTGATCTCCCCCGCGAGGACGGCGGCGCGCGCCTGGGCGCGGGAGGCGAAGAGGCCGCGGTCCGTGAGCAGCACGTCCAGCCGCTCGCGCATCGCCGGCCTACTTGACGCGCGTCAGTGCCGGGCTGTGCGCCAGCGCCGCGAGCGCGACCGCCTGCGGCGTGAGGCCGAGGTCGGCGAGGACGCGCGCCCGCTCGCCGTGCGGGACGAACGCGTCCGGCAGCCCGAAGCGCACGATCTCCACGGTGCTCCCGAGCGCCTCGAGCACCGCGCTGCCGAAGCCCCCGGGCAGCGCGTTCTCCTCCACGGTCACGAGCCGCCGGTGGCCGGCGGCGAGCCGCTGCAGCAACTCC
>JBLMXT010000049.1:0-4033 GCA_050257915.1 Deltaproteobacteria bacterium | reverse complement strand
GGCTCGTGGATGACCTTGAAGTCGCCGCGCTCGAACATCATGCGCTCGAAGCCCGTCGAGATGGACCGCGGGACGGACCAGAGAGGGACGATCTTGTTCATGTGGCTGCTCCTCGATCAGTGGTGTGTGCCGTGCGCTGCTGGATCCGCCGTCGCGGCTCCGGGGAGAGCGGAAGCGCCGGGCGCGGCGACGGTCTCGCCGGGCTGTCTGGCGACACCCTGATCCCCTCGTCTGAGACTAGCACCAGGTCCGTGTGCTGGCAAGCCTCGTGTGACGGAATCACAGCGATTATCGGATAATCACTACTTCAAGCAAACGCAGACGACCGTCAATCGGTACTTGCTAATCCTGAATACCGAATCGCTTCGGAATCTAAAAAGACCGGCAGGATCCGGCGAGGGCGCCGTCGCGGTCGCTCCTGCGCAGACCGCCCCGCCCCGCGCCTGCGGCGCGGGGCGGGGCGGCGGACACACCCCCCGTGGGCGGGCTGCGGCCGAGCTACAGACGCTTCAGGCAGGGCACCTCGACGTCGAGGAGCTCGGCGATGTTGCGCTTGGCCTCGATGCCGCGGCGGGCGCCCGGCACGGCCGTGATGACGCCGATGTCCAGCTCCTGCCGGAGGCCGCGCATCACGGTGGAGTCGGACAGGTCGTCCAGGCTGACGTGGAGCTTGTCGGCCACATGCTTCTTCGCCTCGGGGAGCCTCATCTTCCTGCGGAGCTGCATCCTGGCCACCAGGTCTCCAGTGGTACGGATGCCCCCCATGCCGGAGGCGAGCGCGTGGCTGATCGACATCCCGTAGGGATCGCCGGTGCCCACCTACAACCCGTCGACCCGGCCGATCTCGACCATGGCCGCGCTCGCGCGGGTGAGCACGTCGGCGGGCGGCACCTCGAACATCGGCACGCCGCCCACGCCCATCCCGACGTTGGCGTGGATGGGGATGGTGGCGACCCGCGAGCACTCCTTGACGATCGTGACCGCGCGGGCCACGTTCCACGGCACCGAGCGGCGCGAGTTGGTGTTCACCACCGGTCCGAACAGGTGCGCGCCCGCCTCCTCGACGACCTTGACCTGCTGGTGCGGCCACATGCCGGCGAGCCGCTTGCCCCTGTACTCGAGCTCGCCGTGGAAGCCGAGCACGAACTCGGCCGCCATCCCGACCTCGATGGCGAGGTCGGTGGTCGCGGCCAGCTCCTCGACCGTCTCGAGCACGGCGAGGAACTCGGCGTCGCCGGTCGAGGCGGTGGTGTCGAAGTTGATGCCGTCCGAGCCCACCATGGCCATCATCCTGGAGACGTAGAGCATGTCGTCCTTGCAGGCCTGGGCCATCGCCATCTGCGCCTCACGGGCGGCCTCGATCTCGCCGCGCGGCAGGAGGTCTGCCGGGTTGGGGAACGGCCCGTCCGGCTGGGCGTAGAGGCCGAAGTTGGGCATCGCCCCATAGAAGACCGGGATGACGGCGGTGAGCAGCGCCTGCTCCACGCCGGTCGCCTCGAGGGCGACGATCGGCTTGACCGGCTTGTAGGAGTAGTCGGGGTGGCCGATCTCCATGGTGTCGAAGCAGAAGGCGCGCTCGAAGATGCGGAAGCACTGCTCGCGGCCCAGCGGCAGGCCGACGCCGCTGGAGAGCTGCGCCGAGTAGAGCGTGTTGACCGACCCGTCCTTGGTCAGGATCACCTCGTGGCCGGGCTCGACGCCCATGATGCGGCTCGGGTTGGTGAACAGGTCGACCAGCCAGTCGATCTCGTTCTCCTCGAGCGGCGGCACCTTGCCGCGCTTGACGGCGTCGGCCGAGCCGGCCTCGAGGTCGTCGCGCAGCTGCTGCGAGGTGAGCTCGGTCACGTACCCGTCGCCCATGCGCGTGCGGATCATGCTCATCGGTGGACCTCCTCCTCGCAAGTGCCGGTCATGCGACGCCGAGCTCGCGCTCGGCCGCGCGGATGATCGCCTGGAGCTCCTCGGCGACACCGTCCGGCAGCGGGTCCGGCTGGTGCGTCTCGAGGATCGTGCGCGCCTTGGCGAGCGCCCGGTCCTGGATGGTGAGCGAACCGTTGGCCGTCCAGTCCTCCCGGACGCGGCGGTCGATCACCGCAGGCTGCGACTGCTCGCGCATGTGTGCCATCGTGTGGTCGTGACTCAGGAAGTCGCCGAACGGCCCGATCTCGCCGATCACGTCGACGGCGAGCGCCTCGTCGTCCACGCGGATGCCGCGCACGCACTGCTTGATCATGCCGGCGAACTCGTCGTCCATGACGAGCTGGCCGAAGTCGAAGGTCATGCCCGACTCGATCATCCCCAGACCGTAGATCAGGTTGGCGCCTGCCAACGCCGGCATCAGGCCGGTCAGGGTCTTCTCGTGGCCGCTTTGGGCATCGACCGTCTTGGCGTCGCCCTACGCACCGGCCACCCAGCTGGGCAGCAGGTAGAAGCGCGCGATCTGGGCGACCGCCGCGTTGATGAGGCCGCACTCGGGGGAGCCCACGCTCGCCGAGGCGAGGCGCAGGTCCATGGCGGTCGTCGAGCTGCCGTAGACGACCGCGGAGCCCGGCCTGACGAGCTGGTTCAGGGTGAGGCCGGCGAGGACCTCGGCGTTGTGCGTGACCAGCGTGCCGGCGAGCGTCACCGGCGAGGAGCCGCCCGCCATCGCCATCGAGAGGATGTTCACGGCGACGTGCCCGCGGGCGGCCGCCATGATGATCTCGCAGGTGTCCTGGACCAGCTTGAGCGGGCTCACCGGGCAGGTGATGAACGAGATGATCGGCCGCTCGCGCAGCTTGTCGCGGCCCCCGACGACGGCGCTCGCCATCTCCAGGAGCTTGCCCGAGAGGTAGCCGTTGCCGGATCCCATGAAGCCGTGCTTGGACGTGTTGGTCATCCACGCCTCGGCCTGGTGCAGATGGACGACGCGCTGGTCGATGTCCTCGGCGGCCACGGCGCGCTCGTAGACGTCCACGTTGGGCAGGGCGTCGACCGCTTTCGCGGTGTTCGCCACGTCCGCTTTGGCGGGTACGCGCAACTCGCCCGTGTACGGGTCGACGATCTGCACGCCCTCGCCGAAGTTGGTGAAGCCGACGCGGCCGGCCTCGAGCACGATGTCGTTCTTGGGGTTCCTGCCGGCGAGCACGACCTTGCTTGGGGCCGTGCGCACCGCCTCCTCGACGACGTGGCCGGGGATGCGGACGACGCCCCTGGCGTCGACCGTGGCGCCGGCCCCGGCGAAGATCTCCCGGGCCTCCTGGTCCTCCACGAACACGCCCGTCCGCTCGAGGACCTCGAGCGTCCCCAGATGGATGTCGGCGAGGTCGTCGTCGGTCAGTACGCGGAACTCGCAGCCGTCGCGGCGTGCGCGTCCCGCATGGGCATTGCGTCTCACGGGCGCACCTCCCTCGTCTGGTTGGTGTGGTGTGGTTGCCTCACGGCGTCGTGCCCGTCTCCGGCCCGACCCCGCAGATACCGGCCAGCTCGGCGCGCTGCTCGTCGCTCAGTCGAGGTCCCCTCGCGGCACGCGCGGCGAGCGCCGCCCGGACGACGTCGCCGGCGGCGTCCTCCTCGGTCCTGCCCTCGGCGATCCACTGCTCGAACGGCAGCCGGGAGCCGATCCGCGGCACGAAGTGCTCGCCCGCGCGCACGCGCCGGCGGGTCTCCTTCTCGCGAAGGAAGTCGCCGCCGATGCCCACGCGCGCGAACGAGTCTCCCGTCAGGGTCTCCGGCGTGATCTCGATCCCGCGCGCCATGCGCCGCGCCATCGCCGCGATCTCGGCGTCGACCGGGACCATGGGCAGGCTGAACGTGCTCGACGAGTCGAGGAACCCGAAGCCGCCGCTGACGAGATCGGCGCCGGTGGCCACCGCCGCCAACACCTTGAGGCCTTTCTCGTAGCCGGCCTGCACGCCGCAGTGCTTGGCGTCTGTCGAGAGGCCCGAGTTGTGCACGGGGATGCCCAGGTGGTGGCCGATCTCGACCGAGGCGGCGCCCATCAGCGTGCTCTCGAGGTTGCCGAGCGACATGGTCGTGTGGCGCATGTCGAGGA
>JBLMXT010000048.1:0-3394 GCA_050257915.1 Deltaproteobacteria bacterium | reverse complement strand
CCGGGCCGCGGCCCGCCACGTCACTACATCCATGCGGCGGGTGCGTCCCTGTCCTGGTGATCGTCGCCCGTCTGAGGGGTTTGTTCCCGCTAGCAGCCCGACTCACGCCACCCCGGTGGGGCGGTCGCTGCGCACGACCCCGGGGCCGGCCGGCGCCGCGACCCCGCCTTCGCCGACGAGCTCGACGTCCGGACTCGGGCGACCACGCACCCCGACGAGGACTCGCTCAGGTCCGGCCGGAGTCGCCTCTCAGCGATCGTCGGTGGGGAGGCCGGACTTCCGCAGGATGCGGCGCGCCACGGCCGTGAGCGCCCAGCCGAGAGCGGCCACGGCGGCGAGGGCGACGACGACGGCGAAGGCGTTCATGCGCGCCGCTAGAGGCGGAGGACCGCGGCGAGGACCGCGGCGGCCGCCGGCGCGACGGCGGTCCCCAGGAAGGCGAAGCCGGTCGCCAGGTCGTCGGCGCGGGCGTCATCGGTAGGATCGGGGTCCGGGTACAGCGCGCCCTCTTGTGCGGAGAGCGTGCCAGGGTCGAACGGGCCGGCGGCACGCGCGGCGGAGACGCGCGCCACACCGGGCGGCCGGTCGGGATCCGCGCCCGTCACCGATCCGCGGAACAGCATCAGGAGCAGGACGGCGAGCGCCCCGTTCGCGAGCACGAACCATCCCCAGCTCCACCCCACGATCGCCAGGACGATCGCGACCACGCCCACCAGGACGCACCCGATCGCCAGCGGCAGCAGCGCGCGCCTCATGACTGCCCCTTGCTCGGCCGGGCGAGCGCCTCGACCTCGATGAAGATCCGGCTGACCTCCGGGTAGGGCCCGTTGATGCGCTGCTCGATGCGGTGCACGGCGTCGTGGATCTCCTCGGCGCCCATGCCGGGCGAGAAGGCGGCCTCGATGTTGAGCAGCACGTCGTCCGGGCCGAGGTGCATCGTCAGCACCGGGCCGACGTCCGTCACAGCGTCGTCGGCCAGGATGAGGCGGCGGATGTCGGCGACCATCTCGGGGTCCGCCGCCTCGCCCACCAGCAGGCTCCGGCTCTCGTAGGCGAGCCAGAGCGCCGCGACCACGAGGATCGCCCCGATCACCACCGAGGTGAGACCGTCGATGAACGGCTCCTCGAGCTGGTGGCTCAAGAAGATGCCCACGAACGCGACCGCGAGACCCAGCAGCGCGGCCGTGTCCTCGAACAGCACGGTGAAGAGGCTGGGGTCCTTGCCGTGATGGATCGCCGCCAGCGTCCGCCGGCGACCCTTGCTCTTGCGAAAGACACGCCAGGCGACGCTGAAGGAGTAGCTCTCGAAGAGCATGGCGACGGCCAGCACGATGTAGTTGATGGTCGGGTCCTGCAGCGCCACGGGATGCTGGATGTGCGTGATGCCCTCGTAGATGGACATGCCGCCGCCGATGCCGAAGATACTCACGGCGACGATGAGGCTCCAGAAGTAGACCTCCATGCCGTGCCCGAACGGGTGCTGTTCATCGGCCGGCCTGGCTCCCCGCTTGAGCCCGTAGAAGAGCAGGCCGCCGTTGCCCGTGTCGACCAGCGAGTGGATGCCCTCGCTGATCATCGCCGAGCTGCCGGTCATGGCCGCGGCGATGAACTTGACGACGGCGATCGCCAGGTTGCCGATGATCGCCGCCACGACCGCCTTCTTCGATTCGGCTGCCATGTGTTGCAGTCTACTGCAGAGAGCAGGCGAACCCGGTCTTCACCCGAACTACAAGACGACGGTTTTGGGGTATGTATGTGGTCGTGGCTCTTGAAGGGAGTACCACGATGGCTGGCAGCAGCGAGTATGAGTGTGGCGAGTGCCGACACCGCTTCCGGGCGCCGGAAGGAGCGCCGCGTGACGCGCGTACTCTCATGTGCCCCGCGTGCGGGAGCATCGACCTCAATGTCATGAGCGTGGAGCGGCCGCGTCCGGTCGTGATGGTCCCGCGCGCGGGCACCCCCTCCCCACTGTGGCGGGAGCCGCGCGAGACCAAGGCCTCGTAGCGTCACTCGATGGTCGTCGCCCCGGCTCCGGCGGGGGCGACGTCCGCCGCGTACGGTCTGGTACGCTAGGCTCATGTTGAGGGCCGTCACGTTCGACTTCTGGAGCACCCTGTTCGTGGACGCGCGCGGGCGTGAGCGGGAGGCGCTGCGCGCGCACGTCCTCGCGGACACGCTGCGCGCCGCCGGACTGCAGCCCTCCGGCTACGCGGTGGACGAGTCGCTCCGCGCCGCCTGGGACCACTTCGACAGGGTCTGGGCGCGGGAGCACCGCACGCCGCCCTGCGCCGAGCTCGTGGACGCCATCCTCGGCTCGCTCGGCGTCACGGTGCCGTACGAGCTGCTGACGCCGCTCGTCGACCGCTTCGAGCGGCTCGTCCTCGAGGCGCCGCCGGAGCCCATGCCCGGCGCCGTCTACACCATGCCGCAGCTCGCCGAGCGCTACCGGCTGGCGATCATCTGCGACACGGGGTACTCTCCCGGCGCCGTGCTCCGCCAACTGCTGGACCGCCACGACCTGCTCGCCCACTTCGAGTACGCGTACTTCTCCAACGAGCACGGCATGAGCAAGCCGGACCCGCGCGTGTTCCTGCACGTGCTCGAGGAGCTGGACGTGCGCCCCACGGAGGCGGCTCACGTCGGCGACATCCAGCGCACCGACATCGCCGGCGCCCAGGCGGCCGGGATGTCCGCCGTCCACTTCGTCGGCGCCAACAACGCCGACGTCGCCCGCTCCACGGGGGACGTCATCGTCAGCCACTTCGAAGAGCTGCCGCAGGCGCTCGGCAGTCTGATCTGTGCCGGCTGCTGAGCGCCCACTCCGCCTCGGCCGGCAGCGCCGGCCGTTCCTGATCGCCGCGCTCGCCGGTCTGGCCGTGTTCGTCCTCGTGGCGATCCTCATGCGCAGCGGCGCGTTGGACGGGCTGGACGCCCGGGTGGCCACGTCCCTCGCCGGGCGCCGGGGTCAGCCGCTCACCGGTATCGCCGAGACGCTGGACGGACTCGGCACATGGTGGCTGCTCATCCTCCTGGTCGCCGCCTTGATCGGGGGACTGTGGTGGTCCGGGCGGATGCTGCAGGCGCTGTACCTGGCGCTGAGCGTCGCGGCGGCCATGATCATCAACCCGGTCCTCAAGCAGGTGTTCGCGCGGGCGCGGCCGGTGGACGACCCGCTCGTCACGGTGTCCAGCACGGCCTTCCCGAGCGGGCACACGACCACGGCCACGACCATCGCCACCGCGCTCGCGGTCATCGCCTGGCCCACGCGCTGGCGCTGGCCGGTGATCGCGGCGGCGGCGGTGTTCTCGCTCGCCATGGCCGTGTCGCGTGTGTACCTGGGCGTCCACTGGCCGTCCGACGTCATGGGAGGCCTCGCGCTCGGGTTCACCATCGC
>JBLMXT010000047.1:0-3027 GCA_050257915.1 Deltaproteobacteria bacterium | reverse complement strand
CGGCGACAAGCTGCTCGGTGGCCCCCAGGCCGGCATCGCCGTCGGCCGGGCCGCGGCGATCGAGGCGATGCGCCGCCACCCGCTCGCGCGCGCCCTGCGCATCGACAAGCTGGATCTCGCCGCGCTCGACGTCGTCCTGCGGCTCTACCTGGACCCGGCGCGGGCGGTCGCCGAGATCCCGACGCTCGCCGCGCTGGCGCAGTCGCTCGACGACGTGCGCGACCGCGCCGGCCGCCTGCGCGAGCTGTTCGTCGGTGCCGGGGTGCCCGAGCACCGGCTCGAGCTCGTCGATACGGTCGCCCGCGCCGGCGCCGGGGCGTTGCCGGTGACCGAGGTGCCGAGCGTCGCGGTCGCGGCCACGGTGCCCCCGGGCGAGGCCGGGGCGCGCGCCGAGTCGCTGCGCCGCGGCGCGCCGGCCGTCGTCTGCCGCGTGCAGGACGGCCGCCTGCTCTTCGACCTGCGCGCGGTCGGCGAGGACGAGCTCGAGGACCTCGCCGGCGCCGCCCTCATCGCCCTCGTCTGAGGCCACGGTGACCGGCGTGGACGACCTGAGCGCTCGGCCTCCGGGCCGTCCCGCGCTCACCCTCGGGACGGCCGGCCACATCGATCACGGCAAGACCGCGCTCGTCACCCGCCTCACCGGCAAGAACACCGACCGCCTCCGCGAGGAGCGCGAACGGGGCATCTCCATCGAGCTCGGCTACGCCGAGCTGGAGCTGCCCTCCGGCGTGCGGCTGAGCGTCGTCGACGTGCCCGGACACGAGCGCTTCGTGCGCACGATGGTGGCGGGAGCGACCGGCATCGACCTCTTCCTGCTCGTCATCGCCGCCGACGACGGCGTGATGCCGCAGACGGTGGAGCACCTCGCCGTCATCGAGCTGCTGGGCGTGCCGGCCGGCGTCGTCGCGCTGACCAAGGCGGACGCCGTGGACGACGAACTGCTGGAGCTCGCCGCCGACGACGTGCGCGAGTTCCTGGAAGGCACGAGGTACGGGGGGTGCGAGGTCGTCACGGTGAGCGCCCGCGACGGGCGCGGCCTGGACGAGCTGCTGGCGGCGCTCGAGCGCGTCGCGGCCGGCGCCGAGGCGGGCCGCCGCGCCGGCCCGGCCCGCCTGCCGGTGGACCGCGTCTTCCCGCTCAAGGGCATCGGCACGGTGGTCACGGGCACGTTGTGGTCCGGCGAGATCCACCCGGGGGACGCGCTGACGGTGGAGCCGGGCGGCGCGCGCGCGGGCGTGCGCAGCGTCCAGGTGCACGATCACGAGGCCGACGTGGTGCGGGCCGGCAGCCGTGCCGGCGTGAACCTGCGCGGCCTCGACCGCGACGACGTCCACAGGGGAGACTGGCTGGCCGCGCCCGAGCTCGCAGGGCTGTCCGGGCGCCGCTTCGACGCCTGGGTCTCGGTGCTGCCCGGCGCGCGGCCGCTGCGCTCCGGCGACCAGGTGCGGCTGCACCACGGCACGGCGCAGTACCTCGCGCGGGTCGCGCCGCTGGAGGGCCGGGAGATCGCCCCGGGGTCGGCGGCGGCGGCGGTCGTGCGGCTGGACGCGCCGGCGCTCGTGCTGCCGCACGACCGCTTCATCATCCGCTCGCTCTCCCCGGTGGCCACCACGGCCGGCGGCGAGGTCCTGCTGGCGGGCGCCCAGCGCTGGCACGCGCGCGAGCGGCACGCCGCGTTCCTCGCCGCCGTACGCGACGGCGACGCCCGCGCCGCCGTCCGGGCGCTCGCCGGGGACCGGGGGCAGACCGGCCTGACGAGGGACGATCTGACGGCCGCCGGGTTCGGCCCCGGCGAGGCCGGTGGCGCGCTGGCGGCGGCGGTGGCCGCCGGTGAGCTCGAGGAGCTGCCGGCGGCACCGAGCGCGGCTTCGGCCGCCACCGTCCGCTGGTTCGCCGCCGGCGTCCTGGCCGCGCTGCGTGCCGCCCTGCTGGCCGGCGCCGCCGAGCGTGCCGCCGCGCGGCCGGAGCGGCCGTTCAGCGGGGTGGCTGAGCTGGCCGCGCTCGTGCCGGCCCTGCCGGCCGCGGAGGCCGGCCTCCTGCTGGACGGGATGGCCGCGGCGGGCGAGCTGGTCGCCGGTGAAGGCGGCTACGCCCCCGCGGGCGCCGGCGTCCTCGGCGACGAGCAGGAGCGCCTGGCCGGGGTGATCGTGGCGCGCCTCGCCGCGGAGCCGATGGCCCCTCCCACGCTGGCCACCCTTGCCGAGGAGCTGCGCCGGCCGGCGCGCGAGCTGGGCCAGATCCTGGACGTGCTCGCGCGCCGCGACGAGGTCGTGCGCGTGGACAAGGACCTGTGGTTCGCGCGCGCCGCGGTCGACGAGGCGCGCCGCGTGCTCCTGGCCCAGCTGGAGGCCGCCGGCGAGGTCACACTGGCCGGCTTCCGCGACGCCGCGGGCTGCGGGCGGCGCAACGCGCAGGCCCTCCTCGAGTACTTCGACCGGGAGGGCCTGACCCTGCGCCGCGGTGACGTCCGCGTCGCGCGCCGCCGCCGCGCCTGACGCGCGCCGCCCGCACGCGTTCCCGTTCCACGGCGGGCCGCTCCGCCCGACCCGCGCCGCTCACCCGTCGCCGAAGCTCGCCACCTGGTCACGGCCGCGCCGCTTGGCGAGGTACATCGCCCAGTCGGCCTTGTTGAGGAGGTCCTCGCGCCGGTCGGCGTCGTCGGGGTAGCCGGCCACGCCGATGCTCACCGTGAGCGGCACGCCGCCGGAGGTGAACCCGGCGGCGCGGATGCGCTCGCGGATGCGCTCGGCCACCACCAGCGCCGTCTCGCGGCCGGTCTCCACCAGGAGCACGACGAACTCCTCGCCGCCGTAGCGGGCGGCGACGTCGACGTTGCGCACCGACTGCTCGATCACGTGCGCGACCTCGCGCAGCACCGCATCGCCGGCGCTGTGGCCGCTGGCGTCGTTGTAGCGCTTGAAGTGGTCGAGGTCGCAGAACAGCACGCTCAGGGGCCGCTGCTGGTCGCGGGCGCGGTGGAGCTCCTCGCTGAGGCGCTCGTGCAGGTAGCGGTGGTTGTAGAGGCCG
>JBLMXT010000046.1:0-8940 GCA_050257915.1 Deltaproteobacteria bacterium | reverse complement strand
CGCGCTTCGACGACAACGACTTCGACCTCCCTTCGTTCGTCCATCAGCCGGAAGACTGAAGGCCGCGGACCGCATGACGGAGGGAGAAGGAGGCAGCGATGCGCGCTGAGGCCGTCGCCGTCGCTGCACCTCCGGTGACCCTCGAGCTCGACCTCGACGTCTTCGACGGCCCGTTCGACCTGCTCGTCACGCTCATCCTGCGCGACGAGATCGACATCTGGGAGGTCCGCGTCTCGCGGATCATCGCCGAGTACGTCGTCAAGCTGGCGGACAGCGGCGAGTTCGACCTGGACGCCACCTCGCAGTTCGTGGTGCTGGTGGCGGCGCTGCTCGAGATGAAGTCCCGCCTGCTGCTCGAGGAGGAGGTCGAGGAGGAGCTCGAGGACCTCGACCCCGACGAGGCGGCTCGACAGCTGCTCGAGCGGCTCATCCGCTACAGCCAGTTCCGCAACGCCGCCGGGGCACTGCGCACGGCCTGGGAGGCGCACAGCGCCCGGCTCTACCGCAACGCGCCGGTCCCGGCGGAGCTGCTCCGCCGGCGCAGCCCCGACGGCGCCCGGCCGGCTCGGTCGCTGGCCGAGGCCCTCGCCCCACTGCTGCGCGAACCGCCGGTCCCGGACACCAGCCACCTCGCCGACCTGGCCGTGTCGCTGGTCAAGGAACTGCGGCGCCTCCGGGTGATCCTCGGCGACGAGGGCGAGTTCACCTTCGCCGCGGTGGCGCCGCGCGGACGCCTGGAGCGCGCCGTCACCTTCTTCGCCCTGCTCGAGCTGCACTCGAGCGGCGAGGCGAGGCTGCGCCAGACGCGGCACTTCGGGGACATCGTCGTCAGCCGTGTCGCCGCGGCGCCGGCCGCAGGGTGACGCCGCCCGCCGCCGTGCGGTAGCATCGAGTCGTCCCACCGTCCGACCCGGGCTCAGCATGCTGCCACTCGCACGGCGCCTCGAGGCGCTCCTGTTCATCTCTCCGCGTCCCGTCGCCGCCGAGCGGCTCGCCGACGCGTGCGCCTGCAGCGAGGGCGAGGCTGCCGCGGCGCTGGACGCGCTGCGCGCGGAATTCGCCGCCGGGGCGCACGGCATCGAGCTGCGCGAGGTGGCCGGCGGGTTCAGCTTCGCCGTCGCCGACGACTGCGCGGAGCACGTGCGCCGCTTCACGGGCGCGGAGAAGCCCGACGACCTCACGCCCGCCCTGCTCGAGACGCTCGCCGTGGTCGCCTACCTGGAGCCGGTGACGAGGGCGGAGATCGCCGAGGTCCGGGGCGTCTCGTCGGAGTGGGCGCTCAGCGCGCTCGAGGAGCGCGGCCTGGTGGAGCAGCAGGGCCGCGCCGACACGCCGGGCGCGCCCATCCTGTACGGCACCGGGGAGCGTTTCCTCAAGCTGTTCGGCCTCGGCAGCCGCGCCGACCTGCCGCCGCTCGAGGACTTCGCCCTGGGCGCCGACGAGGTCGACGCGATCCGCTCGCGGCTGCACGCCAACGCGGAGAGGAGGGCGCAGTGAGCCCCGACCAGCCCATGAACCTGGTGGTGTACCTGGCGCGCGCCGGCGTCGGGTCGCGCCGGTCGTGCGACGAGCTCATCCGCGAGGGGGCGGTGACCGTGAACGACGAGGTGGTGACGTTCCCGCGCCAGAAGGTCGGCGCGGAAGACGTCGTCGCCGTGCGCGGCGAGCCGGTGACGGCGCGCGAGCTGCGGTACCTGCTCGTCAACAAGCCGCGCGGCGTCGCGAGCACGCGCAGCGACCCCCACGCGGACCGCGTCATCGTGGACCTCGTGCCGGGCGGCCGCGCCCTGTTCCCGGTCGGCCGCCTCGACGTCGACACCACGGGCCTCATCATCCTCACCAACGACGGCGTGCTGGCCAACCGGCTGATGCACCCGAGGTACGGCGTGCCCAAGACCTACGTGGCGCGGGTGCGCGGCAAGGTCAGCCGCCGCGCGCTGGGGACGCTCCGCCAGGGCGTGGATCTGGAGGACGGCATGACCGCGCCCGCGGAGGTGCGCCTGAGGAAGCAGAGCGCCAAGACGGCCCTCGTCGAGCTCACGATCCACGAGGGCCGCAAGCGCCAGGTGCGGCGGATGTTCCTCGCCGTCGGGCTGCCGGTCGAGGAGCTCAGCCGCCGCCGCTACGGACCCCTGACCGACAAGAGCCTGGAGCCGGGCGGCTACCGCGAGCTCACCGGCGAGGAGGTCGAGGCGCTGCGCCGGGCCGGGGAAGAGGTGGCCGGCGAGGCCGCCAAGGAAGTCGAGGGTTCTCCCGTGCTGCTCGCGGCGGAGGAGGTCCCGGTCGTGGCCGACGCATCGCTGGAGGCGGGCGGCGAGGATGCTCAGGCGTCCGAGGAGCCGGACGCGGACGTCGAGCCGTCCGGGGAGCCGGACGCGCCCGCGCCCGGCGACGAGGCGTGATGTGTATACTCATGCACTCGCTGTGCATGCGCTCGGAGGAGTGACCTCATGACCGTCCGCTTCATCCCGGAGCTCGCCGGCATCACGCCGTATCAGCCGGGCCTGCCGATCGAGGTCGTCCAGCGGCGCTTCGGCCTCGAACGGGTCGTCAAGCTGGCGTCCAACGAGTTCCCCCTGCCGCCGTTCCCGGAGGTGAAGGAGGCGGTGATGGGCGCACTCGACCGCCTGCAGCGGTACCCCGACGGGTCCTCCACCGACCTGCGCGAGGCGCTGGCCGCCATCTACGACCGCAGCCCCGAGCAGATCACCATCGGCTGCGGCACCTGCGAGCTGCTCTATCTGCTGGCGCACGCGACGCTGGAGCGCGGCGACGAGGTCGTGCTCGCCGCGCCGTCCTTCACCTCGTATCGCGACGTCATCGACATCCGCGGCGCCGTGGCGGTGACCGTGCCTCTGACGGACCACACGCACGATCTGGACGCCATGGCGGCGGCCGTCACGCCGCGCACCAGGATGGTCTTCGTCTGCAACCCGAACAACCCCACGGGGACGTACGTCTCCTCGGCCGAGGTCGCCCGGTTCGTGGAGCGCGTGCCCGGCGACGTCATGGTCGTCCTCGACGAGGCCTACATCGAGTTCGTCACGGCGCCGGACCGCGAGGGCTCGCTGCAGATCCAGAAGGCGCACGACAACGTGGTCGTCCTGCGCACCTTCTCCAAGATCTACGGGCTCTGCGGGCTGCGCACCGGCTACGGCATCTGCGCCCCCGAGGTCAAGCAGGCCGTGGACAAGGTGCGGCAGCCGTTCAACGTGAACCTGCTCGGGCAGCTCGCCGCCATCGAGGCGCTCAAGCACCCCGACCAGGTCGCGGAGCGCCGGGCGAGCAACGCGAGGCTCCGCGACGTGATGGTGAAGCGTCTCGCGGAGCGAGGCCGGGCCACCGTCCCCTCGCAGGCCAACTTCATGCTCGTGGACATCGACGGCCTGCGCGAGCCGCAGGACGAGGTCTGCGGCGCGCTGCTCTCGATGGGCGCGATCGTGCGCGACGGCAACGCGCTCGGCTGCCCCGGCTGGGCACGGGTGACCGTGGGTACGGAGGAGGAGATCGAGTTCCTCCTGGACAAGCTGGCGCGGCTCGAGACGGGCTCCGCGGAGCCGGGCGCGGGGGGTCGGCCGTGAGCATGATGGTGATCATGCACGAGACCGCCACGGACGAAGAGGTGGCGCGCGTCTGCGCGCGCGCCGAGGAGGTCGGCGCCAGCGCCCACATCTCCGCCGGCGAGCGCGTCACGGTCATCGGAGTCATCGGCGACCGCGAGGCGATCACCCAGCTGCCGCTCGAGGCCATGCCCGGCGTGGACCGGGTGGTCGCCATCCTGCGCCCGTACAAGCTCGTCAGCCGCGAGTTCCAGCAGAGGGACACCGTCATCGACGTCAAGGGCGCCCGGATCGGCGGCGGGCACTTCGCGCTCATCGCCGGGCCTTGCTCCATCGAGACGCAGGAACAGGTGCTCGCGGCCGCCCGGGCGGTCAAGGAGGCGGGCGGCCACATGATGCGCGGCGGCGCCTTCAAGCCGCGCACCTCGCCGTACGCCTTCCAGGGCCTCGGCGAGGATGGCCTCGCGATGATGGCCGCCGCCAGCGCCGAGACCGGGCTGCCGATCGTGACCGAGGTCATGGACCCTCGCGACCTGGACGTCGTCTGCCGCTACGCCGACGTGCTCCAGGTGGGCGCGCGCAACACCCAGAACTTCCTGCTGCTCGCCGAGCTCGGCAAGGCGGGCAAGCCGGTGCTGCTCAAGCGCGGTCCTTCGACCACGATCGAGGAGCTGCTCATGGCCGCCGAGTACATCGTCAAGGAGGGCAACCGCGACGTCATCCTCTGCGAGCGCGGCATCAGGACCTTCGAGACGGCCACGAGGAACACGCTGGACGTGAGCGCCGTGCCGGTGATCAAGATCGCCAGCCACCTGCCGGTGGTGGTCGATCCGAGCCACTCCGCCGGCCGCCTCGACCTGGTGCTGCCGCTGTCGCTGGCCGGCGTCGCCGCCGGCGCCGACGGCGTGCTCGTCGAGACGCACCCCAACCCCGAGCACGCCCTGTGCGACGGTCCGCAGTCACTGCCGACGGCGGCGTTCGGCGAGTACGCCGAGCGCGTCCTGGACCTCGCGCGCTGGGCGGGCAAGACCGTCTGAGGCCGTGGCCGAGGCAGCCGTGAACACGGTCGCGCTGGTCGGCGTCGGCCTCATGGGAGGGTCGCTCGGGCTCGCCGCCCGCGAGCGCGCGGGGGTGGCCGACGTGCGTGGCTTCAGCCAGACGCGAGCCACGCTCGAGCTGGCGCTCGAGCGCGGGGCCGTCACGAGCGCCTGCGAAAGCGTGGAGGAGGCGTGCGCGGGCGCCGAGCTGATCTTCGTCTGCACGCCCGTACGGCTGGTGGTGAAGCACGTGCGCCAGGCGCTCGCCGCGGCGGGCCCGAAGGCCGTGGTCAGCGACGTCGGGAGCACCAAGGGGCCGCTGATGCGCGCGCTCTCGCCCGCGGAGCAGCGGCGCTGCATCGGCGGCCACCCGCTGTGCGGTTCGGAGACCGCCGGCGTGGCCAACGCGCGCGCCTCCCTGTATCAGGGAGCCACCTACTTCGTCACGCCGGGGGCCCACGTGGACGCCGACGCCTACCAGCGGCTCTACGCGTTCCTCGGGGACATCGGCGCGCGGCCCGTCGCCGTCGACCCCGAGGAGCACGACCGCGTGATGGCGGTGGTCAGCCACCTGCCGCACGTGCTGGCCAACGTGCTCATGAGCCAGGCCGGCCAGCACGCCGGGGCGCGCGACGCCCTGCTCTCGGCCGGTCCCAGCTTCCGCGACCTCACCCGCATCGCCGGGAGCAACCGGCGCGTGTGGACCGACATCTTCATGGACAACCGGGCGGCGCTGCTCGCCTCGCTGGCGCAGTTCCAGGAGGGCCTGCAGGAGGTGCTCGAGGCGCTCGCCGCCGGCGACGACGCGCGCCTGAGCGACACCATCGCGCGCGCCCGCGAGCAGCGCGAGCGGATGCTCGCCGCCGGCAGCCTCCCCGCCGAGGACCTGTACCGCGTCATGATCCCCGTGCACGACCACCCGGGCGTGTTCAGCGAGATCATGGTCGCGCTGGGCGACGCCGGCATCAACGTCGAGGACCTCGCCATGCACCACATGAGCCCCGAGCTCGGCGGCACGCTCACGGTGTACGTGCTCGGGCGCGACGTCTGCCAGCGAGCCACCCACGTGCTCGGGGCGCTCGGGTACGACGTCAGCACGCGCAGGGAGGTCGATGCCGAGTGACGGTCGTGGCCATCGACGGTCCGGTGGGTTCAGGCAAGAGCACGGTGGCGCGACGCGTGGCCGGACGCCTCGGGTACCTGTACCTGGACACCGGGGCGATGTACCGCGCCGTCGGCCTCCTGGCGACGGAGGCGGGCGTGGCTCTGGACGACGAGGCGGCGGTGGTGCCGATCGCGGCCGCCGCGGCGCTGCGCTTCGACGGCGACGGCCGCCTGTTCGCCGGCGACCGCGACGTGAGCGACCTCATCCGCACCCTGCAGATGGGCGCGGCGGCGTCGGTGGTGTCCGCGCTGCCGGGGGTGCGCCGGCTGCTGGTCGAGCGGCAGCGAGAGCTCGCCTCCGGCGCCGCCATCGTCATGGAGGGCCGCGACATCGGCACCAACGTGTTCCCCGGCGCCGAGGTCAAGGTGTTCCTGACGGCGCGCCCGGAGGTGCGGGCGGCGCGCCGTGCCGCGGAACTGCGGGCGAAGGGGGAGGACGTGGAAGCCGGGGAGGTGCTCGAGGCGCTGCTGGAGCGTGACCGTCGGGACAGCCAGCGCGAGGTCGCGCCGCTGTGCGTGGCCGGCGACGCGATCGAGGTGGACACGTCGGAGATGACGCTCGACCAGGTGGTCGACGCCGTCGTCGCCGTCGTGCGCGAGAAGGTGGCGGTATGACCGGGCCGTGGGGGTACCCGCTCAGGGGAGACGGCGACACCGGCCTCTACACCTTCCTGCGCTGGCTGGCCGTGCCCTTCTTCGGGGGGATCTATCGCTGCCGTGTGCGAGGGGCGGAACACCTGCCGCGCACCGGGCCGGCGATGGTGGCGATGACCCACAAGTGCTTCTGGGATCCCGTCATCGCCGGCATGATCTTCCACCGTCCGCTGCGCTTCATGGCCAAGAAGGAGCTGTTCGTGAACCCGCAGGCCGCGAAGTTCATCTCGAGCCTGGGGGCCTTCCCGCTGGACCGGGGCGCCGGGGACCGCGAGGCCCTCAGGACCGCCCTGACCATCCTCGAACGCGGCGAGGTGCTGCTCATGTTCCCCGAGGGACACCGGCAGGTGGACGATGCCGTGCACGAGTTCCTGCCCGGTGTCGGCATGATCGCCCTGCGCAGCGGCGCCCCTGTGATCCCGCTGGCCCTGGACGGCACGCAGTACATGCTGCGCGACGGCAAGCCCGGCTTCCCCGCGCTGCGCGGGCTTGTCGGGCCGCCGGTGGATCTGAGTGACATCACCACGCGGAACAGCAGGGCCTACCGGGAGGCCGCGCAGCGCATGCACGAGGCTGTCGCGGGGCTGTATGCCCGGCTCTGACGAGACGCCCGGCACCGGGCAGGGCTCGGCGTCCTACGACGAAGAACCGGAACGCAGCGTCGAGCTGCGGCACGTGCGCGCCGGCGCGGTCGAGATCGTCGTCGCCCGCTACGCCGGCTACTGCTACGGGGTGGAGCGCGCCCTGCGTCTCACCGGCGAGGCGCTCGAGGGCGCGCCGGCCCCCGTGGCCACGCTCGGCCCCATCATCCACAACCCGAGCGTGGTCGGCAGCCTCAAGGACCGCGGCATCGACGTCGTGGACGAGGTCGACGACGCCGCGGCCGGCACGCTGATCGTGCGCACCCACGGCGTCTCCCCGGACGTGATCGAGCGGGCGCGCTCGCGGCGCCTCAACGTGGTCGACGCCACGTGCCCGTTCGTCTCGGTCGCGCAGCGCAAGGCCGCGGCCCTGCGCGAGGCGGGCTACGCGGTGGTGATCCTGGGCGAGCGCGACCACCCGGAGGTGGTCGGGCTCCAGGGCTTCGCGGGGTCAGACGCCGTGGTCGTGGAGGACGCCTCCGGGCTCCCACTCGAGCGGCTGCGCGGGCGGCGCGTCGGCGTGGTCGTCCAGACGACGCAGACGCGTGCCAACCTCTCGGCGCTCGCCGCCGAGCTCGCTCCCGTCGCCCGCGAGCTGCTCGTGTTCAACACCGTCTGCGACGCCACCGAGAAGCGCCAGAGCGCCGCCTGCGAGCTGGCGGACGAGGTGGACGTCGTCGTGGTGGTCGGCGGGCGCAACAGCGCCAACACTGCTCGTCTGGCCCAGCTGTGCCAGGCGATCGAGCCGCGGACCCACCACATCGAGTCCGCGGCCGAGCTGCGTCCCGACTGGCTGCGGGGGGCGCGTCGCGTCGGCGTCACCGCCGGTGCTTCGACCCCCGACGAGGAGATCGAGGCGACCGTACGCGCGCTGCTGGACCTCTGCGGTGCCTGAGGGGGCCGGGGAGGCCTGCCGCGGCGTCGTGGTGGCCGACGCGAGGGACGCCGCCTCCCGCGGCGGACTGCGCGCCGGCGACCGCATCGTCGCCGTCAACGGCCGCGTGCCGCTCGACGTCCTCGACGTGGAGGACGCGGCCGCCGACGGCACGCTGTGGCTCACCGTCCTCCGCGCCGGCCGCCCGCTGGACCTCGGGGTCACGCCGCGACGCGGCGAGTGGCACGGCATCTCGCTCGACCGGGGCGGGCTGGGCGACGACCCCCGGACCTGCCGCAACCGCTGCCGGTTCTGCTTCGTCGACCAGGTACCGCCGGGGCTTCGCCCGGCGCTGTCCGTCAAGGACGACGACTACCGCCTGTCGTTCCTGCACGGCAACTTCATGACGCTCACCAACCTGGCCGAAGCGGACCTCGAGCGGATCGAGGAGCTGGCGCTCTCGCCGCTCTACATGTCGCTGCACGCCTGGGACGACGCCGCCCGGGTGCGTCTCATGGGGCGGGCGGCGGCGGGGTCCCGGGCCGTCCTCGAGCGGCTCGCCGGCGCCGGCCTCGAGCTGCACCTGCAGGTCGTGCTTTGTCCCGGATGGAACGACGGCGACGTGCTGGCCGAGACCGTGCTGCGCGCCGGCGCCCTGGACGCTGCAGCCGACCTCGGCGTGGTGCCGGTCTCGCTGGCCGAGGAGGGCGACCTGCGCCGGGTCACGCCCGCCGACGCGCGCGCGCTGCTCGCCGCCGTCCGGGAATGGCAGCGCGGCTTTCTCGAGCGGCGGGGTGACGCCTTCGTGCACGCCGCCGACGAGTTCTACCTGCTCGCCGGCGAGGAGCCGCCGGCCGGCGCGCCCGAGCAGTACGAGAACGGCGTCGGTATCTCGGCGGCGTTGCTCGCCGAGGCGGACGCGCTCGCGGCGGGGTGGACGGGAGGCCGCGACCGCGGGGAGGCGCCCCAGCGGCCGGGCCGCGGCGTGAGCGGCGTGCGCCTGCTCACGG
>JBLMXT010000045.1:0-5889 GCA_050257915.1 Deltaproteobacteria bacterium | reverse complement strand
CTCGGTTCTCGTGGGACTGGTGTATCCGCTCGTCGTGACCGGCGTCGCGCAGGTCGCCTTCGGGTCGAAGGCCAACGGCTCGCTGGTCGTGCGCGACGGCGCGGCCGTCGGCTCTTCGCTCATCGGCCAGGCGTTCGAGGGCCCCGGCTACTTCCACCCGCGCCCGTCCGCGGCCGGCGACGGCTACGACGCGATGGCCAGTGCCCCATCCAACCTGGGGCCGAGCAATCCGGGACTCCTCGACGCAGTCGCGCGGCGCAAGGCGGAGTACCGGAAGGAGAACGGCCTCGGCGCAGGCGAGCGCGTCCCCGTGGAAGCGATCACCAGCTCTGGCTCCGGTCTGGACCCCCACATCTCGCCGGCCGACGCCCGCCTGCAGGCCCGGCGCGTGGCGAAGGCGCGGGGTGTGTCCCTGACCCGCGTGCTAGGCTTGGTCGACGAGGCGACGGAGGGGCGGCCGCTCGGCATCTTCGGTGACCCCGGCGTCAACGTCCTCGAGCTCAACCTGGCGCTCGACGAGCGCCGCTAGTGGAGGGCGGCATGAGCCGCGGCACGCTGCGCATCTACCTCGGCGCCGCTCCCGGTGTCGGCAAGACGTACGCGATGCTCAACGAAGGTCGCCGGCGCCGGGCGCGCGGCGAAGACGTGGTCGTGGGGTTCGTCGAATCGCACGGCCGGCAGCGCACCTCGGACCAGGTCGGCGACCTGGAGGTCGTGCCGCGGGCGCTCGTCGCGTACCGAGACGCCGTCTTCGAGGAGATGGACATCGACGCCGTCCTCGCCCGCCGGCCTCAGCTGGCGCTGGTGGACGAGCTCGCTCACACCAACGTCCCGGGCAGCCGCAACCAGAAGCGCTGGCAGGACGTGGAGGAGCTGCTCGACGCCGGGATCAGCGTCATCTCCACCCTCAACATCCAGCACCTCGAATCGCTGAACGACGTGGTGGAGCAGATCACCGGGGTCGTGCAGCGCGAGACGATCCCGGACGAGAAGGTGCGGCGAGCGGACCAGCTGCAGCTGGTCGACCTCGCCGTGGAGACGGTCCGCGCGCGGCTCGCGCGCGGCGACATCTACCCTGCCGAGCGCATCGACGCCGCGCTCGGCAACTACTTCCGCGCCGGCAACCTGGCGGCGCTCCGGGAACTGGCGCTGCTCTGGATCGCCGACAGGGTCGAAGAAGGCCTCGAGGAGTATCGGGTCCGTCACGGGATCTCCGAGACCTGGGAGACGCGCGAGCGCGTGATGGTCGCCCTGTCCGGCTCCGCCGACGGCGACCGGCTGGTGCGCCGCGCCGCGCGCATGGCACAGCGCCTCAACGCCGAGCTGATCGCAGTGCACGTGCGCCCGCAGACCGGCCTGGCGACGCAGTCGGCCGGTCGTCTGGAGCAGCAGGGACGTCTGGTGGAGCGCCTCGGCGGCGCCTACCGCGAGGTCTCGGGCGCCGACGTCGGCGAGGCGCTGGTCGACACGGCACGAGCCCTCAACGCGACCCAGGTGGTCGTCGGAGCGTCTGAGCGTTCTCCCCTGAGCCTGCTTCTGCACGGCTCCGTCGTCAGGACGGTGATCAGGCTCTCGGGTGTGGGGCTCGACGTCCACGTGATCGGCCGCCAGGCCGACGCCGAGCCGGAGGCGGCCCGCTCGCGGCGGCTGCGAGCTCCGCGCGCGCTGCCGCGCCGGCGTGTGGCGCTGGGCTTCGTGCTCGCGGTGGTCGGCGCGCCCCTTCTCGCCTGGGCCCTTACTCAAGCGCGCGACCAGGTGTCCCCATCCAGCGGGCTCCTCCTGTTCCTGCTGCTCGTGGTCGCGGTCTCCGCCCTGGGAGGAATCTGGCCCGCGCTCCTGGCCGCGCTCGGCGGATTCCTGCTTGTCAATTGGTACCTGACGCCGCCGCTGTACACGTGGTCGATCGGCGACCCGGAGAACGTACTTGCGCTCGTGGTCTTCCTGGCTGTGGCTGTGGCGATGAGCTCCTTCGTCGCGCTGGCCGCACGGAGGGCTGCCCAGGCGACGCGCGCCCGCGCCAAAGCGGAGACGCTGATGCGCCTCGCGGGATCCTCGAGCACGGAGGCGGTGCTCGAGGGGCTGCGGCGCGCGTTCGGCTTCGAGAGCGCGGCGCTGCTCCACCGTGACAACCACGAGTGGATGGTGGAGTCGGCGAGCGGCTCCGCGCCGCCGTCGCTGGATACCGCGGAGCTCGTCGTCGAGGTCGACGCGGGGCACGTGCTCGTCGCGTCGTCTCCGGCGCCTCGCCGGACCGAGGACGTCCGCATGCTCGAGGCTTTCGCCAGGGAGCTGGCGGCATCCGTCGAGCACGAGGAGTTGGAGGCTGAGGTGGCCAGCGCCGAAGGGCTCGCGGCGGTCAACGAGCTCCGCGCAAGCATCCTCTCGAGTGTCTCTCACGACCTGCGCACGCCGCTTGCGGCCATCAAGGCCTCGGCGACGAGCCTGCTCCAGGACGACGTCGACTGGACCCCGGAAGCGGAGCGCGAGCTGCTGACGACGATCGACGAGGAGACCGACCGGCTGAACCGGCTGGTCGGCAGCCTCCTGGACATGAGTCGCCTGCAGGCCGGCGCACTGGAGGTGCAGGAGGAGGTCATCATCCTCGACGAGGTGCTCGCCGAGGCCATGGCGAGCGTCGGCGCCGGCGGCACTGAGGTGGTCGTGGACCTCCCCGAGGACGTGCCGCCGGTGGTCGGGGACGACGCGCTGCTGGAGCGAGCGCTGGCCAACATCGTCGCCAACGCCGTCACCTACTCGCGCGGCGAGCCTGTGCTCGTCAGCGCCGGAGTGGTGCCCGGTGGCGTCGACGTGCGGGTCGCCGACCGCGGCCCCGGCGTCCCACTGCAGGAGCGGGAGACCATCTTCCTGCCCTTCCGGAGGGTCGGCGACACCCGCAGGCACGAGGGCGCAGGACTGGGGCTGGCCATCGCCAAGGGCTTCGTGGAAGCGATGGGGGGTACGATCGAGGCCGACGACACGCCGGGAGGGGGCCTGACCATCGTGGGGCCCCTGAAGGTCAGCCCGTGACGCGCGTCCTGGTCGTAGATGACGAACCGCAGAACCTGCGCGCGCGGCGCATCAACCTGCGCGCGCGCGGCTACGAGGTGGACGTCGCGGCCGACGGAGAGTCCGCCCTGCGGCTCGCTGCTCGCGATCACCCCGACGTCGTCGTGCTCGACCTCGGCCTGCCCGGCATCGACGGCATCGAGGTGATCGAGGGGTTGCGGGGATGGACAGCGGTGCCGATCATCGTGCTCTCGGTGCGCGACCGGGAGGCCGACAAGGTCGCCGCGCTCGACGCCGGAGCCGACGACTATGTCACCAAGCCGTTCGGGATGGATGAACTCCTCGCGCGCATGCGCGCCGCGCTCCGCCGCGTGACTCCCGCCGACGAGCCGGTGCTGATCGAGACCCCGGACTTCACGATCGACCTGGCCGCCCGGCGGGTGACGCGCGCCGGCGAGGAGGTGCGACTCACGGCCACGGAGTGGCACATCCTCGAGGTCCTCGTACGCAACGCCGGGCGCCTCGTCACGCAACGCCAGCTCTTGCAGGCGGTCTGGGGGCCCAAGTACGAGACGGAGACGCACTACTTGCGCGTGTACGTGGGTCAGCTTCGCCGCAAGCTCGAGCCGGTCCCGAGCGAGCCGCGCTACTTCCTCACCGCGGCGCGCATGGGGTACAGGTTCGAGCCCGAGGCCCCGTGAGCCTCGCCGCGGTGTCCGCCTGACGCTATGCCGCGCGCGCCGCGCGCCGCTTCTCTGCGCGGCTCGGCCGGGCCGCCTCGCCCACCAGCACCGCCGGCCTCCCGCGGAACACGGCGATGAGCGTCACCCCGATGACGACGCTCACGATGCTGACCCACTGCGGCTGGGTCAGCCCCCCGAACCAGATGGGGTTGATGCGCACGAACTCGACCAGGAAGCGCTCGATCCCAGAGAGCACGAGGAACCAGCCGAAGGTCCACCAGCCGGACTTGTCGTAGCGCGTCGCCAGCCGCCAGAGGATCCAGACCACGAAGGCCATGACGATGACCTCGTAGATGGGCGTGGGGTGGACCTCCACGCCGGGCGGCGTTGGCACCGTGCCATTGGGATAGCCCATCGCCCAGGGCAGGTCACTGGGCTTGCCGTAGTCGCCGTCGCCGGCGAGCTGGCAGCCGATGCGGCCGATGAGGTAGCCGAAGGCGGTGGCCGGAGCCATCGCGTTGGCGATCACGTCGAGCGGGTAGCGCCGCACGAGCGTCCAGCCGACCACCCCGAGGAAGCCGCCGATGAGGCCGCCGTACCAGACGAAGCCAATGCCGCCGAAGGCGGCGCTCCAGAAGTCGTCCCTGATCAGGGCGTAGTTCTCGATGAGGTAGTAGATGCGGGCGAAGACGAAGCCGCCGACGCCGGCGGCGATGATGAGTTCGTAGGCGAACTCCCCCGGCACTCCCCGGCGGCGCACGAGCGGCCGCACGATGGTGACGCCGGGCACGATGAGCGCCAGCGCGGCCATGAGGCCGAAGCTGTAGAAGCGGTAGTCGCCGATCTGGAAGAGCACGGGTCGCATCGCGTCAGTGTAGGGGGTGAGGGGGCCGGCGACCAGCCGGCGGGCGGGGCGCATCGCTGGGCTCGGGCGGGCCGGCGAAGGCCGCGCCCGCCAATTCCCAGGCGAGCGCCGGGTCGACGTCGCCGTTGTACGGCGAGACGGCGTTGGCGGCGCCGGCGGCCGCCGCGAGACGCAGCGCGGCGGCGGTCCCCTCGCCGCGCTGCAGCGCGAGCGTCAGGCCGGCGGCGAACGCGTCGCCGGAGCCGACGGGGTTCACGGCGCGGACCTTCGGCGTCGCGACGCGCCACTCGGCGCCGTCCACGACGGCCGCGGCCCCGGCAGCGCCGAGCGTCAGGACGGCGTCGGCCGCTCCGGCGTGCCTGAGACGCCGACAGAGCTCGAGGCCATCGGCCACGAGCGCCTCCGGCGCTGTTTCCTGCTCGTCGTCGCAGCGCGCCCCTGGTTCGCCGACCGCCGAGCACGCCTCCGCCAGATTCACCTTGACGAGGTCCGGGCGTTCGGCGAGCGCCCCTGCGAGCTGCTCCCCGTCGGCGTCGACCAGTACCCGGTAGCCGGCGGCTCTGGCGGTGCGCACCAGGGCGGCGTAGAAGCCGGGCGCGGCGCCGGGCGGCGCCGCGCCGGTGACCACGGCCCACTCGCCGGGCCCGGCGGCGCGCCCGCCGGCGAGCTCCCGAAGGGCCTGCTCGTCGGCGGGTGAGACCTCGGGGCCGAACTCGTACAGGCGCGTGACGGACCCGTCGTCCCCCAGGACGACGGTCGAGACGCGCGCCTCCCCGTCCGTCGCGACCAGGGCGAGCTCGAGGCCCTCTTCGTGCGCGAGCTCGGCGATGAGCCGGCCGCCGCGCCCCGCGGCGAATCCCGCGAGCCGGCCGTCACCGCCCAACGCGCGGGTCGCGCGCAGCACGTTCGCGCCTTTGCCGCCCGCCTGCGTGCGCAGCGCGTGGCAGCGCGTCATGCCGCCGGGACGGACGAGGTCGCCGGCGAGCATGCGGTCGATGGCGAGGTTGGGGCAGATGACGAGGGTCATGACCCTCCCGGGTCGAGGTCTGAGGGCCGGGCCCGGGCCGGGCCGGCGGGCGCAGCCGCTCCGGCCTTCAGCGCTTGAGGTGCACGTACCCTTTGCCGTCGGCGATCTTGACGTCGGTGTCGAGCGCCGCGGAGAAGCCCTGGAACCGCTGCAGGATGCTGTCGGCCTGCGCTCCCTTGACCACGGTGGGGACGCCCGAGCCGCCGCCCACCACCGGGATCAGCTGCGCGTCGATGCCCTCCTCCGAGACCTTGGCGCGCACGAGCACGGTCTCCGCGGTCTCGCCGCTGAACCCGCTGAAGACGAGG
>JBLMXT010000044.1:0-6128 GCA_050257915.1 Deltaproteobacteria bacterium | reverse complement strand
GCCAGGTCCAGCCCTTCCTGCGCGGCCGGTAGTGTTCGATGCCTTCAAGTAGCACCGCGACGTCGAGCTTCTCGTTCGGGTCGAGAGGCGGGTCGGAGGGCCTCGTTGCCGTCACCGGGCGCCTCCCCACTTCTGCTCGACGAGGTCCCAGCCCTCGCCGGCGGCGAGCCGGCGCGCGGCCTCCGGCGCGGCGCAGTCCCACGTGGTCATGCAGTGCAGCACCACGTGACCGGCGCCGTGCCCCAGCAGGCCGCGCTTCTCGCACTCGCCGACCACCGCCATGCAGGTCGGCGAGTCGACGCCCATGCGCATCAGCACCGAGCGCTCGATGCTCGGCGAGGTGTGCGTGCGGGCGAGCTCGACCATCGGGTCCACGACCCGCTGCGCGAGCTCCCAGAAGCGCGCCTCGAGCTGCTCGTCGCTGAGCTCGGCGAGGTGCCCGCGGATGGTGAGGTACGTGTCCTCGCGGGCCATCTCACGCCTCCCTGAGCTCGGCGAGCATGGCCTCGACGGCCTGCGGGTCGGACTTGGTGTCGGCGGCGAGGAACTCGATGTCGTCCGCCGTGGGCGCATACCCCTCGGGGGCATTCTTGAGCGCGTTGCGGATGTAGCTCTTGCGCATACGCGCCACGTCGAAGTCCTTGGCGCGGACCTGCTCGATGTCCTCGGGAATGACGATGACCTTGCCGGGCACGTTGTTCTTGGGGTCGCCCGAGCACACGCCGACGCCCATCTCCCGGGCGAAGTTCAGCTGGCTCCAGTGGTGTTTGCCGGCGCCGGTGTACTCGGTCTCCTGCACGACGACGGTGGCGTCGCGCGGCAGGTCGCGGGCGAGGCTCACCGCCGCGGTCATGGCGGTGTTGCCCGCCGGGCCGCGCTCCAGGCCCTCGAGCTTGGCCATCGCCTCGGTGATGTAGAACACCTCGCCCTGCGTCACCGTGAGGTAGCGGTCGATGTAGCGCAGCGGCCGGGCCGCGTTGCGCGGCACGTCGGCGCGGTCCGGCCAGGTGGCGAACGGCACGCCGAAGCCGGTGTGGCCGGTGGTGAAGCTCTTGCGGTTGAAGTCGTCGTCGCTGGCCATGTGCAGGCCGCTGAGGTCGACCGAGGCGCTGATGACCTGGGTCTCGGTCGCGCCGGCACGCTCCAGGCCGCGGGCCGTGCCGGTGGTGTTGCCGCCGCCGGCGTGGGTGCAGATCACGTGCGTGGGGTACGCGCCGGTGAGCGCCTCCATCTCGCGCGCGATCTCGAGGCCGAGCGTCTCGATGCCGCTCACGCCGAAGCTGCTGTACAGCGACGCGGCGAAGTAGCCCGTCACGTCGAGCAGCTCGACCATGTGGAAGAAGAGCTCCGGCCCGACGGTGAGCTGTACGACCTCGGCCCCGTAGGCTTCGCAGATGCGGCCCTTCTCGACGATCTCGGGCTGGCCGATGTGGCGGCTGTCGAACGTCTCCTGGACGATGATGCACTTGAGGCCGTTGCGCGCCGCCTGGCTGGCGACGGCGGCGCCGTAGTTGCCCGAGGTCGCCGCGATGACGCCCTCGTAGCCCTTCTCGCCGGCCACGTGGATGCTGACGCTGGCGCGGCGGTCCTTGAAGGCGCCGGCCAGGTTGGCGGCCTCGTCCTTGACGAAGATGCGGGCGCCCTTGCCGGGCTCGCTCACGCTGCGCACGAGGTCGGTGAGATTGCGCAGCTCCAGTAGCGGCGTGCTGCCGACGCCGGCCCGCCGCTGGATGGCGACGATCTCGTCGAGCGAGTAGCCGTGGGCGGTCATCATGCGCTCGTAGTCGAAGGCGATGGGGCTCAGCTCGAACTCGCTGTAGTCCATGCCGAGCGCCTTGCGCATGATCTCGCCGCGGCGCGCCATGATGGCGTCGAACTTGGTGGCCATCAGCGCTCACCGCCTTCGGCGGCGCGGTAGGCCGCGAGCCTGGCACGCAGGTCGCGGCCCACGTGCGTCAGCTCCGGGATCGGGTCGCCGTAGGTGATGTAGTAGCCGGGGTTCACGGCCGAGAGCGCGCCGGTCACGGTGCGACCGGTGATCGTCTCGATCGCGAGCTCCTCGCCCTCGGCCGCCTCGCCCAGGGCGAACCCCTTGACCCACATCATGAGCGGCTTCTCCGCCGTCTCCGGCGGCAGGTTCTTGCTGCGGTCGGCCGGGTCGAGCAGCCTGCACTCGACCTCGACCCAGTCGCCCTCGCGGGCGCGGATCTGGTCCGTCACGCGGATCACTCCCCTCAGACCGTCGGCGTCCAGAAGCGCGGCAGCGGCATGTCGACCACGGTGAGCATGCCGGCCGGCGCGTCCTTCATGAGCGGGATGTAGTTGCCGCTGCTGGCGTAGGTGCCCTTGCCGCCCGGGATCTCCGGCGAGTTGACCATGTTCACGTTGGGGTCGCCGGTGATCTTGATGTAGTCGCCGGTGCCCTGGCCGGCCATCTCCGGATGGATCTGCTGCGGGTGGATGAGGTGGATCTTGAGCTCGCCGTTCATGTAGCCCTTGCCCACCTGCTTGCAGCCCGCGACCCAGCCGGCCGGCACGTGCACGTGCGGCGTGGAGCGCTCGACCTCGGTCACGATGGGCTCACGGGTCTCGATGATCTCGTCGATCTTCCAGCCGAGCGCCTTGGCGATCAGCTCGATGGACTCGGGGAAACCGATGTGGCCCACGATGCTGCCATCGGCGACGCCCTTCTCGAACTGCTCCACGGTGGTGCCGACGCCCTGGCCGGTCATGACCGTGGGGCCGAACGGCGACAGGTCGTTGACCCGGGAGGCCTCGATCGAGTCGACGCGCAGGCAGATCGAGCTCCACATGACGATGAGGGCGTCGAGGACGAAGCCGGGGTTGATGCCGGTGCCCAGGCAGCTGACGCCGTTCTCCTTGGCGACCTTGTCGAACAGCTCGGCGCGCTCCGGGTCGCTCGCCCACGGGTAGCTGATCTTCTCGGCGATGCAGATGACGTTGCAGCCGGCCTGGAGCGCCGGCAGGATCTGCGGCTCGACCTCGTCGAGGTTGCTCTGCGTGTTGATGCAGACCACGTCCGGCTTCTTGGCGAGGACGGCCTCGAAGTCGGTGGTCATCCTGACGTCGCACGGCCGGTCGAGCAGCTCGCCGACGGTCTTCCCCTCCTTGGCCGGGTTGGTGACGATGACGCCGACGAGGTCGATGTCCTTCGGCCGGTCGAGGATGTAACCCAGGAGGCCCTGCCCCATCATGCCGGTGCCCCACTCAGCGACCTTGATCATGTCTCGCTCCTGTCCACGGTTGGCGCCTGGCGGCGCTGGTTCTCATGTATGCATACGGAATATGCAGCACTGGGCGGGACTCTACCATGCGCTCGATGACGGTCACGCTGCCGGGAGGGACGCGGACCGGCCGCGGTGGCGGCCGTGCACGGATGGGCCCGCCCGCGCCGCGGGCGGGGTGCGCCGGGGCGGCGCGCCCTCAGGGCGCGCTCAGCCGGCGCTCAGATGCCGGTGGCTGGAGGAGGCTGGTCGACCGTGTCGTGCGCGAGGATGGAGAGCTCCTTGCCCATCGCGCTCCCTTCGGTCGAGTCCCGCCGGCGGGCGCCGGCGGCCTGCAGTCAGGGTATGCGGGGCGGCCGCGGGCAGTCAACCGTCGCGGTCGCGGCCGGCCCCTCGCGGGGGTCAGGCGAGCGCCAGGCCGACGACGCCGGCGATCATGCACGCCACGCCGGCGAGGCGGCGCGCCGACACCCGTTCGTGCAGCAGCCACGCCCCGTACAGCACGGCGACCATCATCGACAGCTCGCGCAGCGGCGCCACGTAGGCGAGCGGCGCCAGGCGCAGCGCGAACAACACGAGGACGTAGGCCACCGGCGACACGATGCCCACGGTGATGATGGCGCGCCGGTTCTCGCGCCATTGCCGGCGCAAGGCAGCCGTATCGCGCAGCGCGAAGGGAGCGAGGACGAGGGCGCTGAAGAGGAGCGACAGGAAGAAGAACACCAGCGGACCGAGCCCGAGGCGCGTCACCGCCCAGGCGTCGATGAGTGTGTAGGTCGCGATCCAGAGCCCCGTCAGCACTCCCCAGACCACGCTCGCGAGCTGGCCGGGCCCGCCTGTCGCCTGGGTGATGCCCGAGACCAGCACGATCCCGGCGAGGACGGCGGCGATGCCCAGCCAGCCGGTCCTGCCGGGCTGCTCGCCGAGCACGATGACCGCGGCAGCGACGGCGAACAGCGGCCCGGTGCCACGCGCCACGGGATAGACGAGCGACAGGTCGCCGCGGCGGTAGCCGTGCTGCAGCAGCAGGAAGTAGACGCCGTGCACCGCCCCGCTGGCGACGACGGCGACCCACGCCGGCGGCGACAGGGACGGCGGCTGGACGGACCACGACGCCACGCCGACCGGAAGCGCCAGGGCGACGCTGACGAGCCCCATGAGCCAGACGAAGGCGAGACTGTCGTCGCCCGCCGCCCGCTTGGCGGTCAGATTCCAGGTGGCGTGCAGGACCGCGCCCGTCAGCACGAGGGCGAGGGCCAGGGGACTCACAGCGTGGACGTGGGGTGCGACGTCATTCCCGACCTCGGTCCGGCAGCCGGCACGCCCTGCGGCGTCAGCCGTCGCCGAAGAGCTCCTCGTTGGCCTCGGCGACGGCGTAGATCCGGTCCCGCTCCGTGACCGGCCTGCGGCGCACGCCGGTGGTGGCGCCCGCCAGGAACTTCCCGTGTGCGGCGACGGCGAGCGTGGCGACGCGGATGGGCTGCCGCCGCGCGGCCTCGCTCGGGAGGCACTGTGGGTGTCCCCTGATGAAGCCGACGGCCGCGAGCACCGCATCCTGCAGCTCGCGGTCCTCCCGCCCCGGATACGAGAAGGTCCAGCGCCGGACCTGCGCGGCGATCTCGGGGCGGTCCGGCGCCACCCCGGTCGCCGCGTACATCCTGCAGTCGTAGGTGCGGCAGACCAGCGGCCGGTCCTCGTAGATGGTGCAGCGGCCGCCGACCAGCACCGGGCAGGCGCCCTCCTCGGTGTAGCCCAGGAGCAGGTACCCCGGGGGCAGGCCCGGCGCCACCGAGAGGAAGTCCTTGGGCAGGCGCTTGCGCGCGCGCTTCTCGCCGGGCCGCAGGTGGATCTGGTGAAAGGTCCGGCAGCAGGCGTTGCAGCTCCCGCAGGGGACGTCGGCCGGCACGTCCTTCTCCAGCGTCGCGCATGTGGCCCTCAGCCAGGCCGCGAACGGCGCCGGGACGGGCTCCGGCACCGTCACCGGCCCTCCTTCCTGCTGGCCTCGACGACCGCGGCCGCGACGGTAGCCGGGTCGCCCCCCTGCGCACCGGCGCCGCCGGGCAGGAAGACGTCCGCGACCCGCACGGCGAGCACGGCCAGCTGTGAGGGATCGTCGGGGACGGCCGCGCCGGGGAACGCCGCGGCGTGATCGCGCACGAAGCGCGCCGCGGCACGCACGGCGGCCAGCGCCTCCGCGTCGGCGGGCGACGGGCAGGCGAAGCGCCAGCGCCGCGCCCGCGCGGAGATCGCGTCCCTGTCGGCCGCGACGCCCGCCGCGGCGTACACCCGGCAGTCGTACGTGCGGCAGGTGCGCGGCCGCTGCTCGTAGATGGTACAGCGGCCGCGCTCGTCGAGCAGCGGGCAGCGGCCGCGCTCGTCGTACCCGAGCAGCACGTGGCCGGCGGGCTGGCCCGGAGCCGGGAACACCAGTTCGGCAGGAACGTGCGCGAGAGTCTCGGTCTCCTCCGGGGCGATGTGGACGAAGTGCGCCGTGGAGCAGCAGGCGCAGCACTCGCCGCACGGCACGTCCGCGTCGGCCTCGTGCCGCAGCGCGGCGCGCATGCGCGCCAGCCAGGCGCCGAAGTCGCCGGCGGGCAGTTCGCGCACGTCGTGGTCGGCGTCGCGCAGGTCGCGCGTGCGGTGGTCGTCGTCGCTCACGGGTCAGACGTTGCCGCCGGCGAGGCCGTCCGTCAAGCCACCTCTCCCCCGCCGTGCGCCTCCCCGGCGGCGAGCTCGTCGGGCCGAAGAGCGCGGCCCGCGGCGGCCGCCGCGCCCACCTCGTGCCTCGCCCGTGCGCGCAGCGCGTCGTCGACGGGCACCGGGACCACCAGCCCGTCCGCCCTGGCGGCGACGAAGCAGACCTCGCGTACGATCTCGCCGGTG
>JBLMXT010000043.1:0-2572 GCA_050257915.1 Deltaproteobacteria bacterium | reverse complement strand
GAGGCGCTTGTTGCCGGCCGTCTCCACGCCGATCATGCTCGTCCGCGACGTGATGGAGGCCTCGATGCGGCGCTGGTACTTGCCCTCGCCGAGCTGGACGAGGTTGTAGTCGTCGAGGCGGAGCACGGTGATGCCGCGATGCTCCGCCTCCTCGACGATCGCCGCCGTGGAGGGGCCGAGATAGTGGTCGGCGCCGATGTCCTCGAGCTCGCGGATCACGCCCTCGAGGTCGATGTCGCCGCGGCGGCCTTCGAGGAGCGCGTTGACGAGGTCGATCGCGCGCTCCCCCGCCGTGATGCCGGCCTCCTCGACCCAGTAGCTGTAGATGACCTGGTACACCCCGGGGGTATCGGTGTCGATGGTCTTGCCGAACCCGACCTCCATGCCGGCGATGTACTGCAGCTCGAGGGCGAGGTGCTCGATCACGTGCCCGAGCAGCGTCCCCTCGCGCATGCGCTTGATGAGCCCGCCGCGCTCGTTCTCGGAGCAGCGGTGCTCCTCGAGGCTGGGGACGAGCTCGAGCAGCGCGTCGGTGAACCCCGGCAGGGCGTTCGTGAACACCTCGTGGTACTCGCCCAGGTCGACGTTGAGCACGACGACCGGGCGATAGCTGTAGTAGTTGGCGCCCCTGATGGCGCGCGAGTCGAGCAGCTTGACCATTCTCGTCCCTCCCTCTTCGGGGAAGGTGCAATCGTACAACAGCGCCGCCCGCGCGCCGCGCCGCCTACAGCTGCGTCGCCAGCCGCGGCCGCGCCTCCTGGAGGGTGTCGGCGCGGACCACGCGGTCGCGGCCGCCGTCCTTGGCCGCGTACATGGCGCGGTCCGCGCCGGCGAGCAGCTCCTCGCCGTCGCGCCGGTCGGAGAGCGTCGCGACGCCGATGCTGATGCTCACGCCGGCGTCGCCGGCCACCACGTACAGCTGGTCGACGCGCTCGCGGATGCGCTCGGCGACCTCCATCGCCTCGTCGATCCCGGCGCCCCGCAGCAGCACGCAGAACTCGTCGCCACCGTACCGGGCGGCCACGTCACCACGCCGGATCGACGACGTCAGGATACGGCTCACCCTCCGCAGGATGTCGTCGCCCACGAGGTGCCCGTGGCGGTCGTTGAGCTGCTTGAAGTGGTCGATGTCGCAGAACAGCAGCGCGACCTCGGCCTCGTCCGCGCGCTCGCCGGTCAGCATCTCCATGAGCAGCTCGTGGAACCGGCGGTGGTTGTAGAGGCCGGTCAGCGCGTCGGTCATGGACTCGATCTCCGCGCGCGTCTGCCGCGCCGCCGCGGTGCGCATGATCTCCGCGAAGGTGTCGCTCACGGCGCTCTCGAGGACGCCTGCCGGCAGACGGTCGCCGGGCCGCCGGCAGGCCGTCACGGCGCCGACGACGGCGCCGTCCTCGGCGCGGATCGGCGCCGCCGCCGCGACCCACGTGCCCCAGCGATTGACGACGACGACGTTCGCGTCGTGACGGCGGCCCGCGAACGCCTCGAGCGTGAGGTCGTCCGAGAACACCACCTCGCCGGTCGGCACCGCGGTGGCGTCGTCCTCGTCCGCGTCCACCACGATCGTGCTGCGCAGCTCGCCGGCCGGCGCCGTCGTGAACATGGCCTCCACCTCGGGGTGCGCGCGCCGCGTCTGGCGCAGGGAGCCCAGGATGCGGGCGTACTCGGCGCGGGCGACGTCCTGGGGCCGGCGCAGCACGGCGTGGTCTGCCGCGGTGATGGCGGCGGCGGCCTCGGATGCGGCGGCCTGCAGCACCTCGCGCTGCGCGTCCAGGTGGGCGAGGACGCGGATGAACGCGTCCACCATGTCCGGGTCGAACTGCGAGCCGCTGCAGCTGCGCAGCTCGCCGACGCACTCGTCCTGCGTCAGCGCCGGCCGGTAGACACGGCGCGACGACATGGCGTCGTAGGAGTCGACGAGGCACAGGAGCCGGGCGACCACGGGGATGTCCTGCCCGGCCAGGCCGTCCGGGTAGCCGGTCCCGTCGTAGCGCTCGTGGTGATGACGGACGCCGGCCACGTACTCCTCGTCCAGCAGGGCCTCGATGATCTCGGCGCTGATGGTGGGGTGCTGCCGCATCAGCGCCCACTCCTCGTCGGTCAAGGCGCCCGATTTGAGCAGCACACGGTCGGCCACGGCGATCTTGCCGATGTCGTGCAGGTAGGTGGCCTCCTCGAGCAGCTGGATGCGCCGCGGGCTCCAGTCCAGCTCGGCGGCGAGGAGCACGGCGTAGGCCGCCACCCTCGCCGTGTGGCCGATGGTGTAGATGTCCTTGGCCGTGAGCGCCGAGCTGAGCGCGCGCAGGTTGCCGAGGTGCAGCCCCTTGACGTTCTCGAACAGCTGCGCGTTGTGCATGGCCATGGAGGCCTGCTCGCCGAACCCGCGCGCGAACTCCAGGTCGGCCTCGGAGAACACGCGCTCGGCGGCCGTCTCGACGAGCGTGAGCATCCCGAGGCGCCTGGCGCCGAACCGCAGCGGGACGGTGAGACACGTCTGCTCGCCGTGTCGCTCCATCGACTCTCGCACGTCGGCCGGCAGGTCCGGGTCGGAGATGGTCTCCACGACGATGTCGTC
>JBLMXT010000042.1:0-6643 GCA_050257915.1 Deltaproteobacteria bacterium | reverse complement strand
CCGCGGCAGGCCGGGGACGGCGTCCCGGTCGAAGCTCTGCGAGTCGTCGTTGAGCGTCCGGTCCCCCAGGACGATGGCCGGCAGCTGGTACTTCCAGGCCGCGTCCATCGCGTACGTGCTCCACGCGTAGGCCTGCTCCACGTCCGCGGGAGCGACGATCAGCCGGGGGAACTCGCCGTGCCCGGCACTCATGGCGAAGTGCAGGTCGCCCTGGGCCGTGTACGTCGGCAGACCGGTGGCCGGTCCCGGGCGCTGGCCGAGCACGAAGACGATGGGCAGCTCGGCCTGACCGGCCAGGCTGAGGCCCTCGACCATGAGGGCGAAGCCGCCGCCGGAGGTGCCGACGGCGGCCCGTTCGCCCGCATACGCGTGCCCCAGGGCCATCATGACGGCGGCGATCTCGCCCTCCGGCTGCACGACCTTGAGCTCGAACCGCGGCGCCTGCCGCGCGAGGAAGTGCAGCAGGCCGCTCGCCGGCGTCATCGGGTAGCCGGCGTACGCCTTGAGGCCGCCGCGGATGAGCCCGAGGCCCGTCGCCTCCAGCCCGGTCATCACCGGCCGCGGCCCGCCGCCGGGCAGGTCGATCAGCAGTTTCTCGGTGGCGAGATCGAAACCCCGGCGCGCGACGCGCAGGTTGAGCTCCGTCTGTTTGGGCTGGTAGCGCCGGATGACGTCCTCCAGCGTCTCCCAGGGGATCGCGATCGCCTTGCAGAAGGCGCCGAGGATGGCGCTGTTGCGCATCACGCTCGGCGCCTCCTCCTGCTCGAGGATCGTCTTCACCGGGATGCCGGTGCGGAAGGGGTGCGCCATGCTGGGCAGGCTGGTCGGCTCGATGGTCTGATTGTCGAACACCGTGACCGGCCGCTGCTTGAGGCGCCAGTGGTGCCGGTCCAGCGTGTCCGGGGTGAGCGCGATCACCACGTTGATGTGATCGCGGTGCGCCGCGATGCGGCCGCGATGGGCGCGCACGATGACGAAGTTGTGGCCGCCGCGGATCAGCGACGGCGAGTCCACGTAGGTGCGGAGCCGATAGCCGAGCTCGTTGAGCAGATGGGCGATCATGGAGCCGGCCTGGGTGATGCCGTCGCCGGCCTTGCCGCCGATGAGGACGGAGAACGAATCCACGGAGGGCCTCCCTCCACGTCGATTGACAGTGTCGTTCTTACCTGCGCCGCGGCCGCGCGTCCACCCCCCGCAAGCGACGCGTTACAGTCAACGCCGAGGCCGAGCGGGAACATCCCGGGTATCTGCAACCCGACCTCACGAGAGGACGGTGGCTCACCATGGCTTCTACGAGCAGACTACGCACCATCGGCAAGGCGAGCGGCGTAGCGGCGGCGACGGCGCCCTACGTGAGGCGGCTCGCCCGCGATGAGGAGCTGCGCGACGACGTCTCCGACTTCATCCGCACGGCCAACGACCTCATGACCCGCGTTCGTTCGGACAAGCGGCTGCAGGACGACGTACGCCGGATGATGGAGTCCGCGCAGAGCGGCGCCGGCCGCCTGCGCGGCGACCTCCGGCCGCGGCATACGCTGCGCACGTTCTTCATCGGCACCGGTCTGATCCTCACGTCCATCGGTGTCGGCATCGCCGTGGCGTGGCCGCGGACGCGGCGCCAGATCACGCAGGCGGTCGGGCAGGGTACGTCGCGGGCGAACGCGGTGGTGCACGACGTCCGCGAGCGGGTGTCCGGCCAGGGCAGCGAGATGCGGGCCGCCTGAGGTGAAGGACCACGTGCCCACCGGCGGCGGGGGCCGGGGCGCTCCGCGTGACGAGATCCCCGTCCCCCACGACCTGCAGATAGAGCTGCACGACGATTCCGAGGCGGCGGCGGCGTTCGCGGCCTTGCCGCCTTCTCATCGTCGTGAGTACATCGACTGGATCCTCGAGGCAAGACGCCCCGAGACCAGGGCGCGCCGCGTGGAGGAGACGGCGCGGCGCGTCAAACGACCGAGGGCCTGAGGCTCAGGACCGGGGCGGACGCCATCGCCGGCCGCCGCGTCGGCGTCACCGGGAGTGCGTTACGCCCACCGGGCGCCGGGAAGAGCACGTACGTCACACGTGTTCATCCACGCCGATCTCGGAGGTCCTTGATGGGCATCGGCACCAGCATCTTCCTGATCGCCCTCGGCGCGATCCTCCGCTACGCGGTCACCGCGACCGTAGCGGGCGTCAGCATCCAGACGGTAGGCCTGATCCTCATGATCGTGGGCGTCGTCGGCCTCGTGCTCTCGCTGATCTTCTGGTCGGCGTTGGGCTCCTGGTACCCGGGCCGGTCGACGACGGTCGTCCGTCGTGACGAGTGCGTCGACGGCAACTGCCTGACCTGAGCGACGGGCTCGGCCTGAGTCCGGGCATGACGAGCGCGAGGCCGGGGCCGCCGGCCCCGGCCTCTCGCTTCGACCTCCCGCCCGCGGTCGCCGGCAGACTGACCGACGCGGCGGCCCAACCGCGCGGGAGCGGAGCAGCCCGGCCGCCGCGAAGCCGTGCAACGCCTCCCCGCCTCGGACGCCGATGGACAGGTCAAGCTACAAGTGTGGAGACGAGTGTGCTTGCAGAGCAGCTGCGCGCGTTCGCGCAGGCCGATGGCAGCAGAGAGCTGGTCATCCAACCGGAGCTGGGCCGGACGTCGTTCCGTTTCGACCGTGATCCGAACGACCCGGAGCGCCTCATGTGCTGGGAGGCGTTGCCTCGCGTTCCCGGGACCGGAGCGTCTCTGAGCGAGGCGCAGTGCGGCTGGCTGACGCGCCTCGGCTTCCGCTGGTCGAACGGGAGGTTCGTCCGCACCATCGCCGTGCCGCACAGCCTGGGAAGCGCGCGACTGGTCGCGGACATGGTCGGCTTCCTCCTGGAGAGGGCCTACGGCGTTTCTCCCGACGCGCCGGTGACGATCAGGAGCGGCGGCAAGGCCTAAGCTTCGGCGCGTGACTCCTGGCCCCACTCCACGACGACCAGCGTCCCGCGATCCGGCTCGGTGACGAGACTGAATCGTGCATCGGCTTCACGTGCCCGCTCGCGCATCGACTTCAGCCCCAGGTTGGTGGGCCCGACCATGGTGGGATCGAAGCCACGGCCGTCGTCCTCCACGGTCAGCCGGACCCGGCCCACGTCAGCGTCCAGCTCGACCCGTGCGCTCGTCGCCTTGGCATGGCGAGCGACGTTGTTCAACGCCTCCTGGGCGATCCGATAGACGGCAACGTGCGTTTCGTTCGGGAGCTGTGCTCCTCCCCGCACCTTCAGCGTGATCTCCGTACTCGTGCGGCTCTGGGCGGCGTCGACGACGTTGCGCAGCAGCTCCTCGATCGGCACGTCCTCGATCGGGTCACCGCGGAGCTCGAGCAGCATCGTGCGCATCTGGGCCAAGGCGCCGCGGCTCAGGCGGCTCACCTCCTCCGCGGTGCTCATGCCGGCGGGCGAGACCATGCCGGGAGAGCTCGAGAGAGCCTCCGCCTTGAGGCTGGCGGCGAAGAGCGCCTGCGTCACCGAGTCGTGCAGGTCTCGGGCCAGCCGTGTCCTCTCGGCGGCGGCCGCCTGCAACGCCTCACCGGTCCTCAGCGCCTGCTCGGCCTGGACGCGCGCGGTGATGTCCTGCGCGGAGCCCACGAGACGGACGACCGACCCCTGGTCGACGACGGCCCAGCCGGTGGACTGCACCCAGCGGACGGACTCGTCCTTAGCGCCGAGCACCCGATAGGTGGAGTGGTAGTGCCCGTCACCAGAGGGATCGAGGGCGGCCTCGACTTCGGCCTGTGCGCGAGCGCGGTCATCCGGATGCAGGCGGGCCAGGAACGTCTCGAGCGTCAACGGCTCTTCCGGACCGACACCGAAGATCGCACGCACGCGCGCGTCCCACTCGCCCATCCCCGTCCTGAGATCCCAGTCGTAGATGCCGAGGTCGGCGGCGGCCGTCGCGATCTGAAGCCGCCGCTGGCTGTCCCGCAGCGCCTCCTCCGCGCGCTTGCGGTCCGTGATGTCCGGGCTGCTGCCGACCATGCCGAGGAACGTGCCCGAGTCGGAGAAGCGCGGCATTCCGTGCGAGTCGATCCACCGCCACTCGCCGCTTGCGTTGCGCACGCGCGCCTCGCCGCGGAACGGACGCCGTTCCCGCGTGGCGGTGAGGACCCCGTCGACGTAGCGCTCCTGGTCGTCGGGGTGCAGGAGGATGTGCCATCCCCGGCCCCGCACCTGCTCCTCGGTGACGCCGAAGAACTCCCGATAGGCGCGGTTGATGAACCTGAGACCGCCGTCGGCGTCCATGACCCAGATGAGGAGAGGGGCGTTGTCGGCGAGGGTGCGGAACCGCTCCTCGGACTCCCGGAGCGCATCCTCGGCGTGCCGACGCTCGGTGATGTCGGTGTACATGCCGAAGTTGGCGACGTGCCGGTCGGCCGCGTCGAACACCGGCGTCGCACTGTAGTTGCTCCAGAGCTCGGAGCCGTCACGGCGACGGAACCGGGACTCCCCGCTCACCTGACCGTTCGGCAGCTGCGCCAGCATGTCGAGCGTGGCCGCCTGCCCGTCGTCGAACGTGAAGTCGGCGGCCGACCTGCCGACGATGTCCTCGACCGAGTAGCCGAGCATGTCGGCCATGCGCTGGTTGACGAAGAAGTAGGTCCCGTCGGGGCGCATGAAGGTGATGCCCTCACCCGCGGTCTCGATCATGATGCGGTACCGCTCCTCGGACTCACGCAGGGCGTTCTGTGCACGCATGAGCTCGGTGATGTCGTTGCCGATGCCGAGGATCTCCTCCACTTGGCCGCGTTCGTCGAGCAGCGCCCGGTTGGTCCAGGACATCCACAGCCTGCTGCCGTCCTTGCGCACGTTCTCATTGACGTTGCTCGCATAGCGCTCCGGGTGCGCGACGATGTCCTCGACCAGATGTGAGAGGTCCTGTTCGGCTTCGTCCGGCTCGGGCAGCAGGAAGCTCACGTGGCGACCGAGCGCCTCATCGGCGCTCCAGCCGAACAACTGCTCCGCGTACGCGTTGAGGAACGTGAGCTTGCCGTCGCGCGTCCAGCGCACGATGACGCTGTTCACGTGTTCCACCAGCTCCCGGTAACGCTCCCGGCTGGCCCGCAGCGCCCGCTCAGACGCGACACGTTCCGTCACATCGCGGAGGTAGACGGCGAGACCCCCATCGGAGACAGGGTGCGCCGAACCCCGGTAGGTGGCGCCCGTGTCGTGGTTCGTCATGTCGTACTCGACTCTGGCGCGCTCCGCCATGGCCCGCAGCAGCGCGTCCCGGGACTCGCCGTCGGCGACGAACGGGACGACCTCCCAGATGGTCCTGCCGAGCAGATCGCCGCGCGCCACGCCCGCCATGGTAGCCGCGGCCTGGTTGGCGAAGGTGAGCCGCCACTCCTCATCGACAGTGACGAAGCTCTCGAGGCTTCCGAGGACGGCGGTCAGGAACTGCTCGCGCGATTCCAGAGCGGCGAGCAGGTCTTCGCGCGCAAGGCTCGTGGGCTTCTCCCCGCTGCCCGTGGGTCTCAGATCGGACACGGCACACCGCCTCGCTTCCTCGCACTCCGAAGCACAGCCGGAGCATCCTCACGTGAGCCGCCACGTGGCCGACGAGGCCCACTCCAAGGATGCTCACCAGACTCGCGAGCCCTCTCGACTGATTGTACCTGTGCGCCCGTCTCCTCGATCCACGTCTTCTGCATCCGGCCACGTGAGCTTCGCGTCTCTGTGCTACGTGGAGTCACGTTCGACGTGCCCGGCCGCGGCTGGCGCGTCGCGAGTCAGGCCGCAGCCAGCCAGGCGAAGCGCCGGTCCAGCCTCGGCACCTCGCCGTCGAGGAGACCGCGCACCGCGGCCTCGATGCCCTCCCAGGCCTCGGTGTCGTCGGGCGCCGCGCAGCCACCCACACGGTCGAGCGCGGCGACGATCGTCCGCCCCTCCCGGTGCCGGTCGATCACCCGGGGGTCGACGTAGGAGCGGCGGCAGACCGCCGGCGTGTTGCCGAGATAGTCGGACACCTCGGCGACGGCGCGCGCGACGGCGCGACGGCGCGCGCGCTCCGGCTTGACGGCCGGGACCGAGACGGCCAGCGCCACGGCGGCGAGCACCGTCGCGTGCCACGTGCGGAAGTCCTTGGCGGTGAAGTCGCCGCCCGTTGCCTGCTTGATGTACGCGTTGATGTCGGCCGAGCGGACGTCGACCCAGGCGCCGTCACGACCGCGGTACGCGAGCAGTTCCTTGCCGCCGCCGTTGCGCCGCTTCAGCGACCGGAGGACCGCGCCGGCCTCCGGGTCCACCAGGCTGCGGCGCTGCGGCACCCCGGCCTTGCCGGGGAACTTCAGCAAGATCCGCCCGTGCGCGCGCACGATCACGTGCTCGCGGCGCAGCGTCGCGAGACCGAACGAGCCGTTCGCGACGTACTCGCTGCCCCCGGAACGCACGTACGCGCGGTCGAGCAGGCGCACGGCGCAGGCAAGCACGCGCTCGCGCGGCAGGCCGCGAAGCGCGAGCGCCTCGGACACCTGGCGGCGCAGACGCGGCAGCGCCTCCGCGAACGCCTCCATGCGCGCGAACTTCCTTGACTCGCGGCGCCGGCGCCAGCGCTCGTGGTAGAGGTACTGGCGGCGTCCCGCCGCGTCCGTGCCCAACGCCTGCAGGTGGCCGTCGGGCCACGGCG
>JBLMXT010000041.1:0-5070 GCA_050257915.1 Deltaproteobacteria bacterium | reverse complement strand
TGCAGCGCTCGGCGATCTCGACGGTGGACGCGGTGGCGCCGGGATAGTCCCGGAAGCGCTCCTCCATCTCGTCGGCGGACTTGAGGTAGAACTCGTCGCTGCCGTACTTCATGCGCTTCTCGTCGGTGAGGCAGCTCTGGGTCTGGAGACAAAGCAGCGCGTCGTGCGCGTACGCGTCCTCGTGGCGCAGGTAGTGGACGTCGTTGGTGGCCACCGTCTTGAGGCCGGCCTTCTCGGCGAGATGCGCCAGCTTGGGCAGCAGCTCGCGCTGCTCGGGCAGGCCGGCGTCCTGCAGCTCGACGAAGACGTTCTCCGGGCCGAGCAGGTCCGCCAGGCGGCGCACCTCGGCCAGCGCCGCGCTGTCGTCGCCGTCACGTAGCAGCATGGCGGCCTTGCCGCTCATGCAGCCGGTGAGCGCGATGAGGCCCTCGTGGTACTGGCTGAGCAGCTCCCAGTCGGCGCGCGGCTTGTAGTAGTAGCCCTCGAGATACGCCGTCGTGGAGAGCTTGACGAGGTTCTTGTAGCCGGTCTCGTCGCGCGCCAGCAGGGTGAGGTGGGCGTTGCGCTCCTTGACCCCGGCCCGGCTGCGGCGGTCGGTGGCCACGTAGAGCTCGAGGCCGATGATGGGCTTGATGCCCTCTTCCTCGGCGGCGCGGTAGAACTTGACGGCGCCGCCGAGGGTGCCGTGGTCGGTGAGCGCCACCGCCGGCATGCCCAGCTCCTTGGCCCGCTTGACCAGTTCCTTGATGCGGCAGGCGCCGTCGAGCAGCGAGTACTCGCTGTGCACGTGGAGGTGGACGAATGTGGCGGTCATCGGTGGCCGGATTCTAGCATGGAGAGACCCCGCGCCGGGGGCGTTCGGGTGGGCCGCCGGACACGCCGCCGGAGGTAGCCGATGCAGGTTGTGTCACGTCGCGCTACCATCGTTGCGTGCGGACGAAGGGAGCCCTCCCGATGGGCGAGACGCAGACACCGATCGACCTCCTGGTCGTCGACCGGCCAGGCGTGAGCTCCGGCTGCGCCTGCAGCGCCACCGACCCCGCGCTGCCGCGTTTCGCCGGCGACCTCGAGTGGCTGCGCTGGCAGGGCGTGACGGTTCGGCGCCTCGACCCGCGCGTGACCGGCAAGGGGCTGGGCGGCGACGCGGACGCGCTGGCGGCCGTCGCCGCCCACGGCTTCGACGCGCTGCCGCTGATCCTCGCCGGCGGCGCCGTGCGGCACGCCGGCTCGTATCCGGACCGCGAGCGGCTGGCGGAGATCGTCGCCGCCGCGCGGGGGTCGAGTCAGCCCTTGGGCGCCCAGTAGCAGCGCTTGGGCGACTCGATACGGCCTTCCTTCTTCAGCTCGGCCATCGCCTTGTCCACGGCCTTGCGGTCCATCCCGGAGCGCTCGGCGATCGCGCCGGCGTTGAGCGGTTCGCCCGCCTCGGCCATGATCTCGAGGACCTTGTCCGCATCGCTCATCGCGCGTCTCCTTGTGCGTCGTTTGCGGCGGTTGTACCCGCGCCGCGGAGCATCCCGAACTCGATGGAGTCGACCAGCGCCTCCCAGCTCGCTTCGACGACGTTCTCGCTCACGCCGATGCTGCCCCAGCTCTCCTCCCCGTCGCTGGCGTCGAGCAGCACGCGGGTGACGGCGCCGGTGCCCTTGGTCTCGTCGAGGATGCGCACCTTGTAGTTGACCAGCTCGATGTCGGCGAGGTGCGGGTACTTGCCGACGATCGCCTGCCGCAGCGCCGAGTCCAGGGCGTTGACCGGCCCGTTGCCCTCAGCGGTGCTGATGATGCGCTCGCCGCCCACGTGGACCTTGATCGTCGCCTCGACCACGGCGCGGCCGTCCTCGCGTTTCTCGACGATGACGCGGAAGCTCTCCAGACGGAACATCGGCTCGTGCGGCGCCAGCTCCTGGCGCAGCAACAGGTCGAACGAGGCGTCCGCCGCCTCGTAGTGGTAGCCCTCGTGCTCCCGCGCCTTGAGCCGCTTGAGCACGGTGGCCACGCGCGCGTCGTCGCCCTCGAGCCGCAGGCCGAGCTCCTGCGCCTTGCGCACCACGGCGCCCTTGCCCGAGAGCTCCGAGACCACGATCCGCTGCTCGTTGCCCACCTTCTCGGGGTCGATGTGCTCGAACGTCTGCGGCGCCTTCTCCACGGCGGCCACGTGCATGCCGCCCTTGTGGGCGAAGGCGGAGCGGCCGACGTAGGGCGCGTGCGCCCACAGGGCCGCGTTGACCACGTCGGCGACGAAGTGGGAGGTCTCGGTGAGGCGTTCCAGCTGCGCGTCGGTGACCACGTCGCGGCCCATCTTCAGCTTGAGCGCCGGGATGATGCTGACGAGGTTGGCGTTGCCGCAGCGCTCGCCGTAGCCGTTGACCGTGCCCTGCACCTGACGGGCGCCGGCCTCCACGGCGACCAGGCTGTCGGCGACGGCGCAGTCGCTATCGTTGTGGATGTGCACGCCCACGATGATCCCGGGGAGAGCCGCCGTGACCTCGCCGACGACGTCCGCGACGAACGGCGGCAGGCTGGCCCCGTTGGTGTCGCACAGGCACACGGCGGCGGCGCCCGCCTCGGCGGCCGTGGCGACGCAGCGCAGCGCGTACCCGTGGTCGTCGCGCCAGGCGTCGAAGAAGTGCTCGGCGTCGTACACAACGCGCTTGCCCTGCGCCGCGAGGAAGCGCACCGACTCGTCGATCATGCGCAGGTTCTCGTCGCGGCTCACGCGGATGACCTTGCTGAGGTGCAGGCCCCACGTCTTGCCGACGATGGTGACGGTGGGCGTGAAGATCTCGGCGAGCACGCGCAGGCCGTCGTCGGCCTCGGCCGCAGCCCCCTTGCGCCGCGTCATGCCGAAGGCGACCAGCTCCGCGTTCTCCAGGCGCTCGCCCTGCATGCGCCGGAAGAACTCGATCTCCTTGGGGTTCGAGGCCGGGAACCCACCCTCGATGAAGCCGATGCCGAGCTCGTCGAGCTTGAGCGCGATGCGCACCTTCTCCTCGACCGAGACCGACATGCCCTCCTGCTGCATGCCGTCGCGGAGCGTGGTGTCGTAGAGCTGTACCTGCCGCTCGTGCATCGGGTCCTCCCGGTACCTTCCGCTACTTCTTCGCGTACTCCATGAAGCCGGCGAACTCCTCGTCCCTGCCCGAGGTGATGGCCGCGAAGCGCTCCTGCATGCGGCGCGTGACGGGGCCGGGCTCGCCGATGAGGTGGTCGTCGAGCTCGCGGATCGGCACCACCTCGGCGGCCGTGCCCGTGTAGAACGCCTCGTCGGCGATCACCAGGTCGCTGCGCGTGAGCGTGCGCTCCTGGAAGGCGATCCCCTCGCTCGCGGCGAGCTTGACGACGATGTCGCGGGTGATGCCCTCGAGCACGCCGTCGCTCGGCGGCGGGGTCATGAGCACGCCGTTGCGCACGCAGAAGATGTTCTCGCCCGAGCCCTCGGCGACGTGGCCGTGCTCCGTGAGCATCACGGCCTCGTCGTAGCCGGCGTTGAGCACCTCCACCTTGGCGAGGATGCTGTTGAGGTACTGGCCCGTGGCCTTGGCGGCGCGGGCCAGCGCCGTGTGGTCGAGCGACTGGATGCTGCTCGTCTTGGCGCGCACGCCGTGCTTGATGCCCTCGTCGCCCAGGTAGGTGCCCCAGGGCCACGCCGCGATGATGACCTGCACCGGCGCGTCCATCGGGTTCAAGCCCATCTCGCCGTACCCGCGGAAGATCAGCGGCCGGATGTAGCAGGCCTCGAGCTTGTTGGACGCGAGCACCTCGAACGTCGCGTCGTACAGCTCATCGATGCTGTACGGCACCGGCATGTAGTAGAGCTTGGCCGAGCGCGCGATGCGCTTGAGGTGCTCCGTGAGACGCAGCACGGCGACGCCGCGCTCCGTCTTGTACGCGCGGATGCCCTCGAAGACCCCGGAGCCGTAGTGCAGCGCGTGCGTGAGCACGTGGACCTTGGCGTCGGCCCAGGGGACCAGCGCGCCGTCCATCCAGATCGTGTCCATCTCGGGGATCGGGGCCATCGTCTTCCTCCTGTCCTCCGCGCGGTTCCTCGCGCGAAGCTTCAACCTTTACCTGAGCGTTACTGCGGCCTCCCGCTCATGACGCCTCGTCTTCCGGCGTACACGAGTGGGCCACCGAAGGCAGACCGGTCACACGCGCTCGGCCACGAGATCGCCGACCTCGCTGGTCGAGTAGCCCATCTGGCCGGAGGCCATGCTCTTCATCTTCGTGCCGGTGACCTCTTTCGCGGCACGCTCGACGTCCTCGGACGCCTGCTCCTCGCCCAGCGTCTCGAGCATCATCGCGCCGGCCGCGATCGCGGCGATGGGGTTGATGACGCCCATGCCGGTGTACTTGGGCGCGGACCCGCCGATGGGCTCGAACATGCTGACGCCCTCGGGGTTGATGTTGCCGCCGGCCGCGACCCCCATGCCGCCCTGGGTGATCGCGCCCAGGTCGGTGATGATGTCGCCGAACATGTTGCCGGTGACGAGGACGTCGAACCACTCGGGGCTCTTGACCATCCACATGCAGGTGGCGTCCACGTGGTAGTACTCGCGCTTGACGTCCGGGTACTCCGCGTCGCCGATCTCGTTGAAGGCGCGGAACCAGAGGTCGTACACGTAGGTGAGCACGTTGGTCTTGCCGACCAGGCCGAGGGTGTTGTCGTCGCCGAGGCCGCGCGCCTTCTTGCCGTGCTGGCGCGTGTACTCGAACGCCCAGCGCAGACAGCGGTCTACCTGCGCGCGGCTGTAGACCATGATCTGCGTGGCCACCTCGTGCGGCGAGCCCGGCATCATGGCGCCGCCGCCGCCGGCGTACACGTCGCCGGAGTTCTCGCGGACGACCACGTAGTCGATGTCCGCGGGGCCCTTGTCCTTGAGCGGGGTCTCGACGCCGGGGTAGAGACGCACGGGACGCAGGTTGATGTACTGGTCCAGCTCGAAACGGAGGCGCAGCAGGAGGCCCTTCTCGAGGACGCCCGGCGCGACGTCGGGGTGCCCGATCGCGCCGAGGTAGATCGAGTCGAAGCCCCGCAGCTCGTCGACGACCGAGTCCGGCAGGATCTCGCCG
>JBLMXT010000040.1:0-4110 GCA_050257915.1 Deltaproteobacteria bacterium | reverse complement strand
GACGGCGCTGGACCACGCGCGGCGGGCGGCGGCGTGGGACCCGCTCGCGGTCGGCCCGCTGATCAACGAGGCCGCGCTGCTGCAGCAGCTCGGCCGCAACCGCGAGGCGCTCGCGCGGCTGCGGGCCGCGGTGAGGCTGCAGCCGCAGAACTTCGCGGTCTGGTACGAGCTCGGCGTCCTCCAGCACGCCGCGCTCGGGCGGGACAAGGCGGCACGAGCCGCCTTCACCCGCGCCCTCGCCCTGAACCCCGACGACGCCGCCAGCCGTTACGAGCTCGAGCTGCTCGCCCGGTAGGCCGGCCGGCGACGGGCGGCGAGCCGGGCGCCGGCCGCCCGTGGTAGACTTCCGCCCGTAAACGGGGCTCGTTCTCACCTTTCACGGAGGTTCTGTTCCGCATGGATGCCGCTCCCATCGGGGTCGTCGGTACCGGCTACGTCGGCCTCGTCTCGGCCGTCTGCTTCGCTCACCTCGGGCACGACGTCGTGTGCATGGACGTCGACGAGGGCAAGATCGCCAGGCTCGAGCGGGGTGAGGTGCCGATCTACGAGCCGGGGCTCGAGAAGCTCGTCGCCGACAACGCGGCGCGGCTCTCCTTCACCACGTCCACGGACGCGCTGCTCGAGCGCTGCCGCATCCTCTTCATCGCCGTCGACACGCCGCCCTCGCCTTCGGGAGACGCCGACCTTTCGAGGGTGCAGCGCGCGGTGCGCGAGATCGCGGCGCGGGGCGGGCGGCGGCTGCTGGTCATGAAGAGCACGGTGCCGGTGGGCACCGGCGACAAGGTCATGGCCGACCTCGAGGCGATGGGCGCCGGCGACATCACCTACGCGTCGAACCCCGAGTTCCTGCGCGAGGGCGCCGCCATCCAGGACTTCCTCGAGCCGGACCGCATCGTCATCGGCAGCTTCCGCGAGGAGGACGGCGCAGCGGTCGAGGCCCTCTACCGCGGCATCGACACGCATGTGGTGCGCACCAGCGTCCCCACGGCGGAGATGGTCAAGTACGCGTCCAACGCCTTCCTCGCCACCAAGATCTCCTTCATCAACGAGATCGCCAACGTCTGCGAGCAGGTCGGCGCCGACGTGCGCACGGTCGCTCACGGCATGGGCCTCGACCACCGCATCGGCCCGCACTTCCTGCAGGCCGGCATCGGCTACGGGGGGTCGTGCTTCCCCAAGGACGTGCAGGCGCTCAAGCAGCTGGCCGGCAACACCGGCTACCACTTCCAGCTGCTCAACGCGGTCATCGAGGTCAACGCGCTGCAGAAGCGGCGCGTGGTCGGCAAGCTCAAGGAGCGGCTGGGTACGCTGCGCGGCGCCACCGTCGCGCTGCTGGGGCTCACGTTCAAGCCCAACACCGACGACCTGCGCGAGGCGGCCTCGATCGTGCTGGCCGGCCGCCTCATCCACGAGGGCGTCAAGGTGATGGCCTACGACCCCATGCTCGAGGCCGGCGACCATCCGCTGTTCCCCGGCGTCGTCATCTGCGAGGAGCCCCTCGAGGCGCTCGAGGGCGCCGACGCGGCGGTGCTGGTCACGGAGTGGCAGGAGTTCGCGCGCCTCGACTGGCGCGCCGCCGCGGCCGCCATGGCGCGCCCGCTCCTCATCGACGGGCGCAACTTCATCGACCCGCTCGTCGCGGCGGACGCCGGGCTCGAGTACGAGGGCATCGGCCTGGGCGACGAGGTCCCCGCGCCCGTCGCCCGCTGAGCCCGTCATGAGCGCGGCGCGAGCCATCCCGCGGCAGGCCGTGATCCTCGTCGGCGGCGAGGGCACGCGGCTGCGTCCCGTCACCTCGCGCGTGCCCAAACCGGTCGCGCCGGTGGTGGAGCGACCCTTCGTCGCCTACATCCTGGAGAACCTGGCGCTGCACGGCGTCGAGCGCGCGATCTTCTCCACGGGGTTCCTCGCGGAGGCGATCGAGGCCGTGATCGGCGACGGCGCCGGGTACGGCCTCGAGGTCGCCTACGCGGTCGAGGACGAGCCGCTGGGCACGGCCGGCGCCATCGCCAACTGCGACGGCCTGCTCGCCGAGGGCAGCTTCTACGTGTTCAACGGCGACGTGCTCAGCGACGTCGACCTGAGCGCCCTCGCCGCGACGCACGTGGACAAGGGCGGCATGGGCACCATCTTCCTCACGCCGGTCGAGGACCCGCGGCGGTACGGCCTGGTGGAGCTGCGCGAGGACGGGTCGGTCGCCAGCTTCCTGGAGAAGCCCGGGGAGTGGGAGGGCACCGCGCTCATCAACGCCGGCGTGTACGTCCTGGAGCCCGAGGTCCTGGAGATGATCCCGCGCGGGCGGCTGTTCTCGATCGAGCGGGGCGTGTTCCCCAAGCTCGCCGCGGCCGGCTCGCTCTACGGCTACGTGGACCACGGCTACTGGCGCGACATCGGCACGCCGGACAGCTACCTGCAGGCGCACTTCGACATCCTCGAGCGGCAGGTCCGCACCTCGGTGGCCGACGAGCTCGGCGAGCAGTACCTGCACATCTCGCCGAGCGCCGAGGTCGACCCGACGGCGCGCGTGGTGCCGCCTTGCTACGTCGCCGCCGGCGCGCGGGTGAGCGCCGGTGCGCGCGTCGGTCCGCTCGCCGTCCTCGGCGCGGGCGCCGTCGTCGGCGAGGGCGCCACCGTGGTCGAGGCCGTCGTCCAGGCGGGCGTCGTGATCGGCGCCCACGCCCAGGTGGAGGGCAGCATCCTGGTCCAGGGCTCGAGCGTCGGCGCCGGGTCGCAGCTCAACGGCGCCGTCCTCGGTGAGAACTGCGTGGTCGGCGCCGGCAACCGGCTCGCCCGCGGCATCTGCGTCTACCCGGACACGGAGCTCCCCGACAATTCCATCCAGTTCTACGAACAGCTGCGCGGCAGGGAGGGCTCATGACGATCCCGGACGGCATCTTCAAGGCCTACGACGTCCGTGGCCTGTACCCGCAGGAGCTCGACGAGGCGGCGGCGGAGCGCATCGGCTGCGCCCTGGCGCAGCAGCTGGGCGCGTCGCGGCTCGGCGCGGGCATGGACCCGCGTCCCTCGTCCGTCGGGCTGCTCGAGGCCTTCGCCGCCGGCGCCGCCGCGGGCGGCGCCTCCACCGTCGACTTCGGCCTCGTCCCCACCGAGATGCTCTACTTCGGGGTCGCCTCCCGCGGCCTGGACGGGGGCGCGATGATCACCGCCTCGCACAATCCGCCGCAGTACAACGGGATGAAGCTGGTCGGCGAGGGCGCGCTGCCGCTGAGCGGCGACGCGGGCATCCCCGAGCTCAAGGAGCGCAGCCAGGCGCTCGTGGAACTGCCGCCGCGCAACGCGTTCGCCGGCGTCGAGCGCGTCGACCTCTACCCGGCCTTCGTCGAGCACCTGCACGGGCTCGTCGACGTCGGCGCGTTCCGCCCGTACAAGGTGGTCATGGACGCCGCCAACGGCGTCGCCGGCAAGCTGGCGCCGCTGGTGTTCGCGGGCACGGCGATCGAGGCTGTCGAGATGTACTTCGAGGTGGACGGCACCTTCCCCAACCACGCGCCCAACCCGCTCCTGGAGGAGAACAGCCGCGAGATCCGCGCCCGCGTGGTGGCGGAGAAGGCCGACCTCGGCATCGCCTGGGACGGCGACGCCGACCGCTGCTTCTTCATCGACGCGGACGGCGAGTTCGTGCCCGGCGACTTCGTCACCGCGCTGCTCGCCGAGGCGCTGCTGCTCAAGCACCCCGGAGCGAAGATCCTCTACGACCTGCGCGCCAGCCGCGCGGTGCCGGACGTGATCGCCGCCAACGGGGGCGTGCCCCTGCTCAACCGGGTCGGGCACGCCTTCTTCAAGCAGCGCATGCGCCGCGAGGGCGGGCTGTTCGGCGGCGAGGTGTCCGGCCACTACTACTTCGCCGACAACTACAACGCCGACTCCGGCTTCATCCCGGCGCTGCTCATCCTCGAGCTGCTCTCGCAGAAGAAGGCGACCATGGCCGAGCTGCTTGAGCCGCTGCGCACCAGGTACTTCATCAGCGGCGAGATCAACTCCGTGGTCGACGACGCGCCGGCGGCGCTGGCGCGCATCGAGCAGCGGTTCGCCGACGGCCAGCAGGGGCGCCTTGACGGGATCTCCGTCGACTACCCCGACTGGCACTTC
>JBLMXT010000039.1:0-2627 GCA_050257915.1 Deltaproteobacteria bacterium | reverse complement strand
GCCTCGATGCCGTACTTCTCGATGTACTCCTCGGTGATCGGACGGCCGGAGGCGCCCGGGAGGTTCATCTGCGGCGGGCCGTTCTTGCCCATCGCGGTGTGGAGCGGGTGGTCGAGGGCCTGCATGTCCATGGCCACGACCTTGACCTGCTTGTCGACGAACCACCTGCCGGCCTCGACGCCGGTGCCGCAGGAGTACTGGTAGTAGTCCATGGAGTCGTCGAACTTGCGGTGCATGCCGGTGTTGAGGCACACGACCATGCCCTTGAGTTCCTCGGGCTTGATGGCGGCACGCTCGCAGGCGTCCTCGAGGTGCGAGGGCAGGATGAGGCCCCACTTCTCGATCTGGATGTCGAGACAGACGGCGTCGCCGGTGTAGGCGTCGACCGGCATCTCGTGGGTGTAGCGGGCGCGCTTGCCGTTGAACTCGCGCTCCATCACGTGACGGGGAGCGTCGGCGTGGGTGCCGGTGTGCTGCACGCAGTCGATGCGCTGCGTGAGCACGCCGCCCTTGGCCAGGGTGTGCATGGAGTCGATGACCGGCTTGACGAAGTACGGCCACCGGGGGATCTCCGCGCTGAACGGATGTGTGAGGTCGACGAATACCTTCTTGCCCATGGGCTTGCTCTCCTTGGTCTCGTTACAGTCACGGCAGACGGGCCCTCACGCGCCCGGACTGCCCGCCGGCGATGATGTGGCGGCCGTGCGCCGGGTCCTCGACTGTCCGCATCCCGGACAGGATATGCCGTATCGTGGATACGCTAAGACGTCGCGAATCCGCTGTCAATACGGGTCCGGCGTTGCGGGCGGCCGCCGGTCACCCCGCGTTGATGACCTTCTGGATGTCGTCGCGGGCGCGGAGCAGAGCCGCCGCGATGCGCTCCTCCCTGCCCTCGAGGCGGGCGGCCGGCATGGCGACCGTGATGGCCGCCATGGCGCCCCCCGCGTCACGCAGGGCCGCGCCGACGGCGGACACGCCGAGGGTGTGCTCCTGATGGTCGTAGGCCACGCCCGCACGGCGCGCGACGTCGATCTCCTCGAGCAACGCCAGGCGATCGACGATGGTGTGGCTCGTAAGCGGGGTGATCGCCTGCGGGATGAGTTGCTCCGCCTCGTCACGCGGCAGTTCGGCCAGCAACGCCTTGCCGCAGGCGGTGCAGTACAGCGGGAACCGGTCGCCGACTTCCGCCACCACCCGCAGCGACCGCTGCGGGACGTACTGGTCGGTGAAAAGGGCGTCGTCGCCGTCCAGCACGACGAGCTCGACGGTCTCGTGCAGCTCGAGCGACAGCTTCTTGAGGTAGGGCGCCGCCTCGTGTCGCAGCTCGCGGCGGCCGGCCGCGGCGATGCCGATGAGCCCGGCGCCGATGTGCAGCTTGCCCGACGGCGCGAGGCGCATGAGGCCCTCCTGGCACAGCGCCCCGACGATGCGGTAGCAGGTCGAGCGCGGCAGGCCCACGCGGTCGGCCAGGGCGATGGGCGTGAGGCCCTCGGGCGCGACCGAGAGCTCGCGCAGCAGCAGCGCCGCGCGCGAGAGCACCTGCACGCCGTCGCGCCGCTCAGTCATCTCACCTCCCGGCCTTCCGTCCCCGGCCGGCGGTCAGAAGCCCCGCTCCGCGTCGCCGAGCACGTGCACGAGGTACGCGGCCAGACGCTTGCGCGAGGCGTCCGCCGCTTCCGGCGGCCACGCGAAGAACCCCTGCCCCGTCTTGAACCCCAGATCACCGGCGTCGACCTTCTCTCGCAGCAGCGGCGACGGCTCTCCCGACGACTCGAGGTGGGGAAGGATGTAGTCGTGGATCGCGTAGACGAGGTCCAGGCCGACCATGTCGGCGTTCTCCATCGGCGCCAGGACCGGCAGGCGCAGGCCGGGACCGAAGCGGATGCTCTCGTCCACGGTGGCCGCGTCGGCGATGCCGTGCTCCACGATGGAGATGGCCTCGCGCCACAGCGCGTGTTGCAGGCGGTTGGCCACGAACCCGGGCACGTCCTTCCTGCAGTCGATGGGCCGCTTCCCCACGCGGCGCAGCAGGTCGATGGTGCGGTCCACGACGGCGGCGTCGACGTGCTCGGTGCGCACGACCTCGACGAGAGGGATGAGGTACGGCGGGTTCCAGAAGTGGGTGCCGACCACGCGCTCCTTGTGCCGGGCCTTCTCGCCGATCTGCGTGATGCTCATGACCGAGGTGTTGGTGCAGAGGATGGTCTCCGGCGGGCAGATCGCGTCCAGCCGCTCGAAGAGATCCTGCTTGAGGGCGAGGTCCTCGAACACGCACTCCACCACCCCATCCGCGCCCTCGGCGGCTCCGACCATGTCACTGGTGGTCCAGACCCGGCCGACGGCGTCCTCGACGCCGTCGGCCGCGAACAGACCGTGCTCTGCCAGGAGCGTCAGGTTCGCCCGGAGCGTGCCGGGGGCGCGCTCCAGGGCCTCGTCGTAGACGTCCTGGAGCGCGACCTCGTGCCCGGCGGCGGCGAAGACCTGGGCCACGCCCACGCCCATCATGCCGCCGCCGATGACGGCGATGCGCTGGAGCGGTGCACCTTCGTCGCCCCGCTCGAAAGCCCCGCTCCGATGGCTTTTCGCGCTCTGGCTGCTCACGACCGACCTCCTCGGGCGGCGGCGAT
>JBLMXT010000038.1:0-5123 GCA_050257915.1 Deltaproteobacteria bacterium | reverse complement strand
TACAGCTACTCCGGCGACGGCGCCATCGCCCACCTGTTCCGCGTCACTTCGAGCCTCGACTCGATGGTGGTCGGCGAGGCGCAGATCGTCGCTCAGCTCAAGGCCGCCTACCAGCAGGCCTGCGACGGCGGCTGCACCGCCGTGGTCTTCAACCGGCTCTTCCGGCACGCGCTCGAGGTCGGGAAGCGCGTGCGCACCGAGACGTCGATCGGCGAGCGGCCCGTGAGCGTGAGCTCCGCCGCCGTCGAGCTCGCCCTCCAGGTGTTCGGCAAGCTGCGCGACCACACCGTGCTCATCGTCGGCGCCGGCGAGACCAGCGAGCTCACGGCGACGCACCTCAAGGCGCACGGCATCGAGAAGATCCTCGTCGCCAACCGGACGCTGGACACGTCCAAGGAGCTGGCCCGACGCGTCGGCGGGGAGGCCGTGCGCTTCGAGGACCTCGAGCAGCACCTCTCCGCCGCCGACATCGTCATCAGCTCCACGTCCGCGCCGCACTACGTCGTCACCAGGGAGACCGTGGAGCGGGCCTTCAAGCGTCGCCGGCACCGTCCCATGTTCCTCATCGACATCGCCGTGCCGCGCGACCTGGACCCGGAGATCAACCGCGTGCGCGACGCCTACCTCTACGACATCGACGACCTGCAGCACGTGGTGGAGCACAACCGCCACGAGCGCGAGAAGGAGGCCGAGCACGCCGAGCGCATCGTCGAGCAGGAGCTGGCGAGCGTGAACGACTGGCTGCGCAGCCTCGAGGTCGTGCCGACCATCGCGACGCTGCGCGAGGCCGTGGAGGACATCCGCCGCGGCGAGCTGGAGCGCCTCAGCAACCGCCTGAGCGACCTCACCGAGGAGCAGCGGGCCCAGGTCGACATGCTGACCGCCAGCATCGTCAACAAGATCCTGCACGTGCCGACCGTGAAGATGAAGGAGGTCGCCGGCCGCGACCAGTGCTACCTGTACGTCGACGCGGTGCGGACGCTCTTCGACCTCGACGCCGACGTGGACGGGGAGCAGCGGCCGGCGGGCGAGGCTTCTCCCGACGGCGCCGGCCGCGAGACCGCCCGGGACGCCGCCGAGGGCGCGGACGGCGAGCCCCCCGAGGCGCCGTCCGCCTCCCCGCCGTCCGCATCCGGAGGTACCGTCCATCACCTGCGCGGCACCGGCACGGAGGACGCGTGAACCGCAGGCGGGCCATCGAGCGCGGCGCCGGAGGAGCAGCGCTCCCGGAGCGCGTCCGCATCGGCTCCCGCGGCTCCCGCCTCGCGCTCGTGCAGGCCGAGTGGGTGCGCGACCGCGTGGCCGCGCACCACCCCCACCTCACGGTGGAGATCGAGATCATCAACACCAAAGGCGACAAGATCCTCGACGCCCCGCTCGCCAAGATCGGCGACAAGGGGCTCTTCACCAAGGAGCTGGAGACGGCGCTGCTGGACGGACGCATCGACGTCGCCGTGCACTCCGCCAAGGACATGCCCACGGCGGTCCCCGAGGGTCTGGAGATCATCGCCTTCACCGAGCGCGAGGACGTGCGCGACGTGTTCGTGCCGAATCCATCGTTGACGGAGCATCGTGCTCCGGGCGCGGGGCCGCTGACGCTCGACGACGTGCCCCGCGGCGCGCGCGTCGGCAGCTCGAGCCTGCGGCGGCGCTCGCAGCTCCTGGCGCTGCGCCCGGACCTGGACGTGGTCGACATCCGCGGCAACGTGGAGACCCGCCTGCGCAAGCTGGTAGACGAGGACATGGCGGGGACGATCCTGGCGGCGGCGGGTCTCGCGCGGCTGGGCCGCTCAGAGGTCACCGGCTTCGCCTTCGCCTTCGACCAGATGCTCCCGGCCGTCGGCCAGGGCGCGCTGGCCATCGAGGCACGGGCGGACCACCCGCGGGTCGCCGGGCTCAAGGCCGCGCTCGACCACCGGCCGACGGCGCTGGCGGTGTCGGCGGAGCGCGCCCTGCTCGGCACGCTCGAGGGGGGCTGCCAGGTGCCGATCGCCGCTCACGCCCACTGGGCGGACGGCGAGCGGGGCGCTGGGACGCTCGCGCTCAGCGCCTACGTCGGCGCGCTCGACGGGTCGCGCGCCGTGCGCGGTGAGCGTGCGCGGCCTGCCGGCGACCCCGAGGGCCTGGGGGTCTCCCTCGCGGCCGAGTTGCTCGAGCGCGGCGCCGGCGACATCCTGGACGCGATCCGCCGGCTGTGAGGGCGGCCGGTCCGGAGACGGCGGGTCCGTCGGACCGGCCCCTCGCCGGCCGCACGGTGGTCGTGACCCGGCCGCGCGAGCAGGCGGCGTCGCTGCTGGGGCCGCTGGAGGCGCTCGGCGCCGAGGTGCTGCTGGTGCCGACCATCCGCATCGATCCCCGTCCGCTCGACGACGAGGTCGCGGCCGCGCTCGGCGAGCTGGCGACCTACCAGCTCGTCTTGTTCACGAGCGCCAACGCCGTGCGCGTGTTCGCCGGGTACCTGGCGCGCGGCACCGAGGGCGGCGGCATGCCGGCCGGGCCCGTGGTCGCCGCCGTCGGCCCGGCCACCGCCACAGCGCTGGCCCGCCACGGCCTCGCCTGCCACCTCGTGCCCGACGAGTACGTCGCCGAGGGCCTGGCGGACGCGCTGGCGGGCACGGACGCCGCCGCGCCTGGCGCCCGCGTGCTCATCCCCTGCGCTCGCGACGCTCGCGACGTGCTCCCCGAGACGCTGCGCGAGCGCGGCGCCGTGGTCGACGTGCTGCCCATCTACGACACGCTCGCCGCCGAGGAGCTGGCCGAGCCGGCGGCACGCGTGGAGGCGGCGGACTTCATCACCTTCACCTCCGCCAGCACGGCCCGGCGGCTGGCCGGGCTGCTGCAGGCAGACGCTGCGGCACGCGGCGACGTCCGCCCGCTCGCCGAGCGGCTCGCCGGCGCCCGCCTCTGCTCCATCGGCCCGATCACGAGCGCCGCCCTGCGTGAGCTCGGCCTCGACGTCGCGGTCGAGGCCCGCGAGTACACGGCCGCCGGCCTCGTCGCGGCGATCGCCGCCTGCGCGCGGAGCGGCTGACGCCGCAGGGCTCTCGCCCGGGTGTCGGCGCCGCGGGCGAGCCCGGCGGACTCCAGAGGGCAGTCGGGCAGTCGTCAGGCCGCGAGCTGATCCCGCTCGACGCTCGTGGGCAGAGTGTCCGTCTCGCGGATCTGGCGCAGCGTCCGGCCACCCGTCCGCCTCCCGGCGCTGGCGGCCAGCGTCACCATGACGGCAGCCGCGACGGCGGCGAACGACGCGACGGCCACCACGGCGCGGGTCGTGAGTGCAGACGCCGGGACGTGGCCGCGCGCGTAGCCGGTGGCGGCCGCCGGCCTCGGCGCCGTTGCGGTCGCCTCCCCGGTGAACGCCACCGTGGACCGCGTCGGGGGGTGATGGCGGACTGTCGCCGCCGGCGGTGTCGGCGGATGATGGTGGATCGCCACTGCCGGAGCGGCCGCGGTCAGCACCAGGACACACAGAAGCGCGAGCAGCGCTCCGACCGCGCGACGCCCCCTCCTCAGCTCAGGATGTTTGCCGAACATGTCAGCCCCCTTCCGCGTAGTGGTGTCAGGGCGGACTCTATGCAGGTCAACTCCGGTGGGCGTCACCCCTCCGGGGTGATATCGACCGCACGCCCAACTGTTGCGCCGGATCGGGCTTCGTCGTAGGTTCGCGGCATGGACCGACCGATCTGCTTCTTCAGCGACTACGGGTACACGGACGACTTCGCCGGCGTGTGCCGCGCCGTGATCGCCCGGCTGGCGCCGGACATCCGGGTCATCGATGTCACCCACGGCCTACCCGAGCGGGACGTGCTGGCCGGCGCCGTGGTGCTGCGCAACACATTGCCCTACATGCCGGACAGGGCCGTCATCCTCGCGGTCGTCGACCCGGGTGTGGGCGGGCCGCGCCGGCCGGTCGCCCTGCGCAGCCACGGCGACCGGCTCTTCGTCGGCCCGGACAACGGGCTGCTCATGCACGCCGTCGACCTCGACGGCGGCGTCGACGCCGCCTACGAGCTGAGCAACCAGGAGCTGTGGCTGACCCCGCTCTCGGCCACCTTTCACGGCCGCGACATCTTCGCCCCGGTCGCCGCCCGGCTCGCCTCCGGGCTGTCGCTCGAGTCGGTCGGGGCCGCGGTCGCCGGCGACCAGCTCGACCGCATCGACCTGCCCGACCCCGTGCGGCACCGCGACGGGCTCACCGCTATCGCGGTGCTCGTCGACCGCTTCGGCAACGTCGCCCTCAACGTGCGCGCGCGCGACCTCGAGAAGGCGCGGCTCACCGAGACCGTCGAGCTCGTCACCGGCGGCGAGCGCTACCTCGCGCGGGTGGCGCGCACCTTCGCCTCGGTGCGCATCAGCGACATCGTCGTGCTCATCGACAGCTACGGCCAGGCGTCGGTGGCCGTGAGCAACGGCTCCGCCGCCGAGGTGCTCGGCCTCGACGCCGGCGCCGAGATCCGCCTGCGACGCGTCGGCTGACCTCGGGCGCGTCCGGCTGAGGGGTCCGGGCACCGCCCGCCGCGCCGGCGCGGCCCCACGGCGCCCGTGTTGCGCCGCCCGTCCGGATTCGCTATAGTCCCCTTTCGCGCGTCCGAGCCGGGCGTGCTTCCTGCTACCGAACGAGTGAGCGCATGAAGACTTACGTCGCCAAGCCTTCCACCATCGAGAAGAAGTGGTACGTCGTCGACGCCAAGGGTCACACCCTCGGCCGCCTCGCGACCGTCGTCGCCGACTGCCTGCGCGGCAAGCGCAAGGCGATCTACACGCCGAACATCGACACCGGCGACTTCGTCGTCATCGTCAATGCCGAGCAGATCGTCGTGACCGGCAACAAGCCCGAGCAGAAGATGTACTACCACCACTCGGGCTATCCCGGTGGCATCAAGAGCGAGTCCTACGCCAAGCTGCAGGCTCGCCGCCCCGAGGAGATCATCCGCCACGCCGTGCGCGGCATGCTCCCCCACAACAAGCTCGGGCGCGCCCAGCTCCGCAAGCTCAAGATCTACGCCGGCCCGGAGCATCCGCACGAGGCGCAGAACCCCGACGTGCTCGAGATCAAGGAGTAAGGCGTGGCTGATGCAGTGACCTATCGCGCGACCGGCAAGCGCAAGACCAGCGTCGCGCGC
>JBLMXT010000037.1:0-16836 GCA_050257915.1 Deltaproteobacteria bacterium | reverse complement strand
CGCGAAGCGGCAGAGGCACCGTCCCAGTGGGCGTTCGCCAGGCCGAAGCGATCGCCCGTGCGCAGATCCACGAACCGGCAGAGCGTGACGATGCGGGCGATCGGGTTGCCCCAGGAGCGCGAGCCCGGCGTTCCCGGCGTGTCGGAGAACCAGCGGACCGTCCAGCTCAGCAGGCGCAGCCGCATCGCGCGATACGCGACCGTACAGCGTTCGCCGCGCCCGCGCCCGTCATCGCGGCCGGCGCCGGCGCCGGCGTAGCCGGGCAGCCGGCGCGCGAGCCCCCGCTCCTGGAAGAGGCGCACCTCCTGCAGGCCCACGACGTCGGCGTCGAGGCCGGCGATCGCCGCCGCGCACGCGCCCGCCCGCAGCGGCCAGCTGTGCCACCCGTCCCAAGCCACCCCGGTGCGCACGTTGAACGAGGCGACGCGCAAGGGGGCCGGCGGAACCGCCCGCCCGCCTCCTTGCGCGTCACCCTGGGCGTCGTCGCTCACGTGGGGAAGTGGCTCCGCCAGAAGGTGGTGTCTCCTTCACTGCTCAGCCGCACGTGCCGCGGTGGGTCGCCCTTGCGGTCCGCCTCGATCTCGAAGGCCGCCTCCTCCGCGGCGGTGGGCTTGCGCTGAACCAGCCCGCTCCGCTCGACGTAGTCCTTGAAGACGACCAGGTCGTGGCCGAGCTGGCGCTTGAGTTCCGCGGGGCCGGGACCGTTATCGACCTCCTCCAGGCGGAAGATCACCGTGGTGCGGCCGTTCGCCGCAGGTACGAAGTCGACGAGCCCCGACCGCACCGCGTCCACGCAGGCGAGCTCGTCGCAGAGGAGGTGGCCGGGTCCGGTGTGCGCCCACTCGACGAAGTGCCCCCAGGTGGAGCGCACGAAAGCCGGGTCTGCGCGTATCTCGATCTGCTGCTGGATGGTCGTCATGATGACTCCGTTCGTCCATCGATCCCGGCAAGCTTTCTCCGAGGCTACCCATCGCGGGGACGGGGAAATCTCACGATTCGCGTCAGGATTAGGTGTCCGTCGCAGCGGCTCGTCTGGTTTGGCGCGCACCCGGCGGGGCCACACCGTACACTGAGGAGCATGGACGACACGATCGAGACGCCGCCGGCTGGTGCCGCGCCCCAGAAGCCCGGGAGCCGGGTGACCTTCCTCGGGCACGCCTCCACCGTCATAGAGATGGACGGCGTTCGCCTCGTCACCGACCCGGTGCTGCGGCGTCTGGTGGGGCCGCTCTACCGGCGCGTGCCGCGGCCGCTCACCGGTCCGCTCGTCGACCCGGATGCGATCCTCATCTCGCACCTTCACCTCGACCACTACGACCCGCGCTCGCTGCGCCTGTTCCGGCGCGACACCCCCGTCTTCGCGCCGGTGGGCGCAGGCCTGTCCCTACGTTGGCGCGGGTTCAGGGACATCCACGAGGTGGCGCCCGGCGAGCGGCTGCGCCTCGGCCCGCTGGAGATCGTCGCCACGGACGCCCGGCACCGCGGGACCCGTCACCCGCTGGCGGCGCGGACCCCGAGTCTCGGCTACGTCGTCTCGGGGTCCCACGCCGTGTACTTCGCCGGCGACACGGCGTTCTTCTCCGGCATCGCGGACGTGTGGCCGGAGCGTCTCGACCTCGCGCTGCTGCCCATCGCCGGCATCGGGCCGCTCATGCCGGAGTTCAAGCACATGAGCCCGCGGCACGCGGTCAAGGCCATGGAACTGCTGCGGCCGCGCCTCGTCGTGCCGATCCACTGGGGCACCTACCACCTGCCGGGGACCGCGTTGTTTCGCTTCGGACCGGACTTCCACCGGCGCGCGCCGTTCCTCTTCATGGCGCAGGCGGCGGCGCTCGAGCCCGACGTGCACACCGTCATGCTGCGCCCGGGTGAGACTCTCGCCCTGGAGGAGACGCTCACCGGCCACGAGGGTCACGTCGTGGCCGGCTGGCCGCCGCGGCCGCAGGACCCCGGGCCCTCCGAGCTCGCGGGCCCCGGCGTGCCCGGAGACATCCTCTAGCGAGATCCATGGTCCGCCGCGGCCGCCGCGGCGCGGCCGCCGCGGCGTCAGGTTCCGCGGGGGCGCTCGGCGGGGAGGATGGCGTTGGGGGCCGCCGGGGTGACATGATGACGGTCTGCGACCCGGAGGAGGGCGATGGTCAAGTCGAGTGGGCACGCACGCATCGGCGTCATCTCGGACACGCACGGCCATCTCGATCCCCAGGTCCTCGAGGAGTTCGCCGGCGTCGACCACATCATCCACGCCGGCGATGTCATGGACGGCGCCACCCTCGAGGCGCTGACGGCGATCGCGCCGGTCACCGCCGTGGCCGGCAACATGGACGAGGGCAAGCTGGGCAAACTGCCGCGCGAGGTCGCCGGCAAGGTCGGCGGCGTCCGCTTCATCGTCGGCCACAAGCGCAAGCGGCTGCTCAAGCGGCTGGCGGCCGGCAAGATCGACGGCGTCGGCAAGCACGACGCGCCCGACCTCATCGTGTGCGGCCACGACCACCTCCCGGCGGTGGAGTGGGTGGACGGCACGCTCTTCCTCAACCCGGGGTCGGCGAGCGCTCCCCACTACGAGGACGACGACCCGACCATCGCGATCGTCGAGACCGGCCCGGTGGGGCTCGGCGTGCGCTTCGTGCGCGTGCCCAGGCGGGCCGACGACGAGGGCTGAGGGCCGGTGAAGGCGCACACCGTCTACAAGACGTTCCGCGTGCCCGAGCGGCGCGCGTTCGTGCGCATCACCGAGGACGTGCAGCAGGCCGTCGACGAGAGCGGCATCCGCGAAGGGATGGCGCTGGTCGCGGCCATGCACATCACCGCCGGCGTGTGGATCAACGACGACGAGCCGGGCATCCAGGCGGACGCGCTCGAGTGGCTCGACAAGCTCGCGCCGCCCTCCTGGCGGCCGCCGGCCAACGACGTGGCCCGGCAGCTCATGCCGGACGAAGGAGACTACCGCCACCACCGCGGCGGCGAGGACAACGGCGACGCCCATCTCAAGAACCTGCTGGTGCACCACCAGGTGATCGTGCCGGTCACGGACGGGCGCCTGGACCTGGGCCCCTGGCAGGCCGTCTTCTACTGCGAGTTCGACGGCCGCCGTGCCAAGCGGCTCATCATCAAGGTCCTCGGGGAGTAGACTCCCCGCCGAGGCCGTGGCTTTCAGAAGGGAGCGGGAGGCGCACATGAACGAGTACGGGAACGACCCCGACCGGCCGCGTCCGGAAGTGGTCAACGAGACGGTGGTCGTCGTCGACGGTCGTCGCGCCGCCAGCGGGGCGTGGGGCCTCGTGCTCGCCGTCGGCGTCGTCGCCGTCGTCTTCGGCATCCTGGTCCTGGCCAACATCTGGGGCAGCGTGCACCTGGTGGCCATCTTCGCCGGCCTCTTCCTCCTCTTCGCCGGCATCCTGCAGTTCTTCATCGGCGGCGGCGGCAAGACCGGCCGCATCGTCGCCGGGGCCATCGCCATCATCGCCGGCATCGCGCTCATCGCGTGGCCCGAGGCGTCGGTCAAGACGGTGGCGGTCATCGTCGGGCTCGCGTTCCTCATCTGGGGCGTGTCCGTCGCAGTCGCCGCCATCGCTGCGCGCGGAGAAGGGTACGGCGTCGTCGTCGGCTTCGGCTTCGTGCTCGCCATCGTCGGGCTCGTCTTCATCATCTGGCCGGGTCCGACCGTGACGCTGCTGATGATCCTCGTCGGCCTGTCCGCGCTGCTCTTCGGCATCTCCGCCATCGTCCAGGCGCTCTCCATGCGCCGCGCCCTGCACGGAGGCTGACCCGGCGGTGGCAGTTCCTGACGACACACGGCGCCCGCCCTCGCAGATGATCGGGCGCATGGTCGCATCCAGCCGCTTCTTCGTGCTGATCGCGACCCTGAGCCTGTTCCTCGCCTTCATGGCGGTGATGGTCTCGACGATGATCGTCACGGTCGTGACCATCCTGCACGCCATGGGGATCAACTACGAGGGCATGTCGCAGAACGAGATGATCGGCAAGCTGATCAAGCAGGCCGACTACGCGCTGCTCGCCACCGTGCTCTACGTGCTCGCGCTCGGCCTCTACAGCCTGTTCGTCGACGACCGTGTGCCGATGCCGGGCTGGCTGCGCATCCACGACCTCGGTCAGCTCAAGGAGTTGCTCGCCGGCGTCGTCGTCGTGGCCATCGCCGTCATCTTCCTGGGGCAGGCACTCACGTGGGACGGCACCACCGATCTGCTCGCGCCCGGTCTCGCCTCGGCCGCGGTCATCGCCGCGCTGGCGCTGTTCCTGTGGCAAGCCGCCAAGGAGCGGCAGGCGCTCGACGACGACCGTCGACACGACCCCGAGGAGGGCGAGCGCCACGACTGACGCGAGCCCCGCTGCCGTCGTCTCAGGAGCGCAGAAGGCCGAAGGCCACCGACGCGGTCACGACGAGCGCGGCCACGAAGAGGACGACCCGGGTGGTGTGCACGTGACGCAGGTTCACCGCCTCCTGTCCATGCGGCGCCTCATACCAGGTTGAAGCGCTCGGTGTAGATGCTCGGCCAGGGGACCCCGGCGTGGAGAAGCGACCGCTCCGCCGCGTCCATCATCGCCGGCGGCCCGCAGACGAAGTACAGGTACGCCGCCCTGTCCTGCGGCAGGTGAGCGGCGAGGACGTCCGCCGTGATCCGCCCCCTGGCTCCTTGCCAGTCGGGTGGCGCCTCGGAGAGCACGTACACGATCCGCAGGTCGAGGCGCGCGCGGAGCGCGTCGAGCTCCTCGCGGAACGTCACGTCCTCCCACCGTCTGGCGCCGTACACCAGGAGGTGCGGCCTGGCGTCGCCGCGGTCGGCCAGTGTGCGGAGCATGCTCATCACGGGAGTGATGCCCACGCCCCCGGCGACGAACACGCAGCCTTTGCCCTCGTATCGGTCGATGCTGAAGGCGCCGTGCGGGCCGTCGAGGTAGGCCGGCATACCCGGTGTCAGGCCGCCGACACCGGCCGTGAAGTCGCCGGCCTCCTTGATCGTCATCGCGACCCGTTCACGGTCCTCCGCGCTGGAGGAGAACGAGAACGGGTGATCCTCGATCGCGAACGGCGATCGTCCGACCGTGAGCCAGGCGAACTGGCCGGGGAGGAACCTCAGGCCGGGGTGGCCCACCGGCCGCAGCACGAGCGTCCACGCCCGGCCCCGCTCGCCGACGACCTCGTCGACGACCCACGGCAGGCGGAGCAGCCGGAGGGGGACCACGAAGCGCACGTAGAGGAGCAGACAGACGACCGCCAGCGTCATGGCCGCCCACACCAGGCGCTTCCAGGGCAGGTCCACGTACCAGCCGACGAGCTCGATGTGGACGAGGGCGAAGGTGAGGGCGAGGACGGCGAGGACCCCGTGGGCGGTGCGCCAGTGTTCGTACCGGAGCCGCAGCTGACGACGCCACACGGAGATCGCCACGAGGACGAGAAGCGCCAGCGTGCCGGCGACGGCGAAGCGGGCTCGCCACGGCGCCGTCAGGAGGTTGAGCAGCCGCAGCGTGTCCTCGCGGGTGGCGAAGAGGATGAGCGGATGGGCGACGGCGAGGGCGACCGCCAGGATCGAGATCTGCCGGTGGAAGCGCAGCACGATGTCGATGCCGTAGGGCGCGGCGACGTGACGGAACCTGGCGGTGATGGCGAACTGGAGGCCGATCATCGCCAGCGCGACGAACCCGAGGGCGACGGAGAACTCCGTCCAGAAGTCCCGGGGCGGATGGTCCGGGTAGACGAAGGCCACGAGGAGCGGGGTGAGCGACAGGGCTACGTAGAGCGACAGCCAGAACGTACCGCCGACGACACGCCGCAGGCGGGAGTCGAACGCTTCCATGGTGGTAGTGTACCCGCCGCCTTGCTCCGCCGCGAAGGGAACCAGGACGCGACGCCGAAACCGGCTCGCAGACGCAGGATGGGCGCGTCGCACCGCACTATCCGGAGGTACTGAGGTGGCGGAGTTCCGAGCCGACGACGAACCCATCGTCAGAGGCCTACACTGGGTCATCCGCATGGCGGTGCGCGCGCTTGCGGTGCTGATGACGGGGGTGATCGTCTTCGGCGTGGCCGACGTCTGCTACGTCCTGTATCAGCGCCTCATGAGCGAGCCCGTGGGCTTTCTCGAGATCACCGACATCCTCGCCACATTCGGCGCCTTCATGGCCGTCCTCATCGCCATCGAGATCTTCGTCAACATCGTGAGCTACCTGCGCGACGACGTCATCCATGTGCGCATCGTCCTCGCCACGGCGCTCATGGCCATCGCCCGCAAGGTCATCATCCTCGACTACTCCACGACGTCCTCGGAGTACGTCTACGCGACCGCGGCGGTCGTGGCCGCCATGGCGCTTGCGTACTGGCTCGTCGTGCGCACTCCGCGTGCGGACGCCGCGGACACCCAGTGATCGGGTTCTCGGGTCTCTGACACGCGCGGGCCCGTGGGCCCGCCCCCTCAGGAGTCCTCGTCCGTGTCGTCGCGCGACTCGGTGTCTTCCAGCTGTTCCTCCATCTTGCGCCCCATGCGGCCGCGCTGGCCCAGATTCTGGACGACGAGCGCGACCACGGTGATGAGGTAGAGCTGGCCGAAGATGGCCTCGATGACGGCGGTCATGCGGCCGACGCCGCCGGCGGCGGTGAAGTCGCCGTACCCTGTGGTCGTGATCGTCACGAAGCTGAAGTACAGGTAGTCGATCGCCGGTGTGTCCTTGGGAGCCACGGTGAACTGGGCGAAGAACTGGTCGCCGCTGAGGAGCGCGATGAGACCGTAGACTGTGGCGAAGAACATGGCGATGAGCAGGTAGACACACACCGCGCCGTAGAACGTGTTGAGGCTGATGACGGGGTGCTCCACGAGCCGCCTGAGGATGGCGATCGGCGCGACGACCACCAATAGCACGGTGAGGACCTTGCTGACGATCGCCGCCGTCTGATCGTTGCCCACCAGCACGAGGACGATCGCGATGAGGGTCGCCAGAGGGATCAGGGCCAGCGCGAGACGCAGGACGCGCCGCTTGACCTGTGAGGCGCGCAGGGCGAGCCAGGTGGTCGCCGCGAAGATCACCATCGAGACGATGCGGCCGGCGTTGCCGTCGCCTGCGCCGGCGATCACGAAGTAGCTGATCACGAGCAACAGGAGGACGAGGCCGAAGCTGTCGGCGAACCGTGGCGACTCCGCCAGCAGTGGTCGGCGCCTGAAGGCGGGCCCCTCGTCGGGTGTCGCGTTCGACCGGTCCATCGTCAGGCGACACTGTATCTCAGAGCGTGGTCGTGCGAAACGGGCGGGCGCTCACCCGGCGGCAGGTGCCGCCGAGCCCGGGGCGAAACCCCTCCTGTACACTCGCCGAGAGGTCCCTCAGCCCATGCAGGACAGCAACAACTCCACGTACGCGTCGCGGTCCACCCGCGACCGGCGCCGCCGCAGGCGGCGTGCGCGGCGCCGTCTTCTCGTGCTGGTGGTCGTCATCGTGGTCGTCATCGTGGTCGCCGCCGCCGCGGTCGTCGCGCGGAGGGGCGGCGGCGACGGCCAGGCCGGCGCCGGCAAGACCGGGGCGGCGGCCGGCGCCACGTCCTTGCCGAGCCCCACGCCGACCATCCCCCCGCCCAGGGTCTGGGTCGCGAGCGCCGGCGACCCGGTCCGCATCTGGGTCGGCGGCGACTCGATGGGCGGCGAGCTCGGCTGGGCCCTGGAGCCGGTCCTGCAGGACTCCGGGGCGTTCAAGCCGGCCACCTTCTACAAGGAATCCAGCGGCATCTGCCGCTACGACTTCTTCGACTGGCAACGGCAGATCGAGACGGTGGTGAAGGCGAAGAAGCCGCAGGCCGCGGTGATCATGATGGGGACCAACGACACGCAGTCCGTCTGGCGGGATGGCGACTGGATCCCCTACGGCAAGATGGCCTGGAAGCAGGCGTACGAACGGCGCGTGGGCGACATCATCGACGCGCTGCTCGAGGGCGGCGCGCGCCGCGTGTACTGGGTCGGCATGCCGATCATGGGGGAGGACTGGCGTAACTCGCGCATGCGGCTGATCAACAGGATCTTCCAGAAGCAGGCGGAGAAGCGGCCCGGGGCCGAGTACGTCGACATCTGGGACCTCTACACCACCGCCGACGGCTCGTTCGACGCCTCGCTGCGGCTCGCCGACCAGGTGCACTTCACCGCGGAGGGTCAGGAGGTGCTGGCCGAGGCCGTCTACAAGGCCATCCGCGCCGACTGGCTGCCGCCGGGGTCGGCAGCGCCGGGCGCCTCGCCGCCGGCGAGCCCCTCGGCCTCCGCGGCGACGCTCTGACCGGTCGCGCGCCGGCGTCCCCGGCCGCGTCCGTGCGGGGCACGTCGCTCTCGCCGGGCGCCCGGCGGCCGGCGATGATTCCGCACGCCGCCGCGGGAGGATAATGGGAGTGTCATGACTCTTCTGTTCGCCGCCATCCCCGGGAACGTGCTCGACGACGCCAGGCGCCCGCTGTTCGTGCTGCTCGTCGGCTTCATCGTGACGTTCCTCATCGCGCGACTCAACACCCGTCTGACGCGACGCCACGGCCGCTCGCGCATGGGCATCGCCAGCGTGGTCACGCCGGGCGGCCTGCACATCCACCACTCGGTGTTCGGCATCATCGGCATGGTGATCTTCGGGATCCTCACGTTCGCCCTGCAGCCGGGGAGCCCGTGGCTCGAGGTGCTCGCCTTCTTCTTCGGCGGCGCCGCGGCCCTCACGCTCGACGAGTTCGCCCTGATCCTGCACCTGGAGGACGTGTACTGGACCGGCGAAGGCCGCAAGAGCATCGACGCCGTCATCCTCGGCATCACCTTCATCACGCTGCTGCTCACGGGGCTCCTGCCGCGCACCTTCAGCGAGCTCGGCGACTACGTCACCACGTCGCGCTGGGCCCTGTTCGTGCTCATCCTGAGCGGCGCCATCTTCGTCGTCGTGAGCTACCTGAAGGGCAAGCTGTTCGTCGGCACCGTGGGCTTCTTCGTTCCGCCGGTCGCGCTGGCCGGCGCGCTCCGTCTCGCCAAGCCGGGATCGCCGTGGGCGCGGTGGCGGTACGGGGACAAGCCGTCGACGCTCGAGCGCGCCCGGCGCCGCGACGAGGGCTTCCACCAGTTGTGGGAGCGGCGCAAGCACCGCCTCTGGGACGTCATCGGCGGCAAGCCGCACCTCCCCCTGCCGCACCGCGACGGTCACCGCGACCGCCACGACCGCGGCCCCAAGGGCGGCTCGCGCGAGTCGCACGTGTAGCCGACGCCCGGCGTTACGGAGGCCGGCCGGCGCGGTACCACACGGGCATGGACGGCCGGCCGGCAACGCCGCCGTGGGGGCGGCACCCGATGCTCGACGAGGCGCTCGCGCTCGTGGACGAGGCGCGCGCGGACGGCGTCGACGCGCGCCTCGTCGGCGGGCTCGCCGTCCTGGCGCTGTGCGCCGATGCGGAGGGATGCCGGCGCGACCATCGCGACCTCGACCTCGTCGCGCCGAAGTCTGCCGCGCGTCGCCTCCTCGCCACCCTCGCGCGCCTCGGGTACGAGGAGAACCGTCACGTGCGTCTCGCCAGCGGCGGCGCGTTGCTGCAGGCGTACCGGCCCTGCGCTCACGAGGGTCCGGCAGGGCGGCTGCACGCCGACGACCGCGTCGACGTGTACCTTGACGCCTTCCGTCTCCATCACACGGTCGTTCTGCGGCGTCGCCTGCGGCGAGAGGCCTACACGCTCCCGCCGTCCGACGTGCTGCTCGCCAAGCTGCTGCGCACGCACATGAGCACGGCGGACGTCCGCGACGTCACCACCCTGCTGTGGCACATCGACGTGACCGACGAGGAGCGGCCGGGGACGATCGGCCGGCGCTACCTGGCGCGAGCCTGCGCGCGCGACTGGGGCCTGTACCACGACGTCAGCGGCAACCTCGAGCGTGTGGCTCGAGAGGCGGAGCGGCTGGGCCTGCGCGAACGCGAGGCGCGCCGCGTCGGGTCGGCCGCCGACGGCATCCGCGAGGCGCTGGCGGCGGCGCGCAAGGGTCCTCGCTGGCGGCTGCGCGCCCGCATCGGCGAACGGCTGCCCTGGTACGACGCCGTCGACGAGGGCGACGGGCAGCGCATCGGGCTGCGCGAGCGGCCGCCCGCCGCGCGGCGTCAGCCGGCCGGGGCCGGCGGGTCGCCGGTGGCGTCCTCCTCGAGCTCGCGCGGTACACCGCTGGCGTAGGCGCCGAGCGCCAGTTCGTACACGACCAGCGCGAGGACGACGACGATCACGGCGGTCGGCGAGCCCGTCACGACGAGCAGCACGACGACCGCGACCGCGACCCCCAGGATCCGCAGCAGGTCGAGGTGGGCCGCCATCCAGCGGCCCGCGCGCGTGTCCGGGGTGGAGAGGTCGGAGGCCACGCCGAAGAGCTCTGCGACGCTCCGCCCGATGGCCTCCAGCCACGCCGGCCGGCCGGCCAGCAGGGCGGCCACCGCGACGATCGCCCCGGCGACCGCGATCCAGACGAAGAACGCGTCGAGGCTCCGGATCGCGGCGCCGAGGACGGCCTGCGCCACCGCGGCCCCACCCCGGGTCTTCACCGCGTCCACGACCGCCTGCTCCAACCACGCCTCCAGCGCTCGCGCGACCACGAACGCCAGCAGCGACCCCAGGCCGAGCCAGAGCGCCGTGCGCAGGCGCCGCACGGAGACGAGCAACGCCCCGGCGATGAGCGCCACGGTCAGGGCGACCACGAGGATCACCAGGTCGTCGAGCAGCGTGAGCGCCCGCTTCGCCTCGTGCGCCTGGCTCCCGGTGAGCAGCGTGACGGAGCCGAGGTCCGCCGGCAGCTCGCGGCCGAGGGCGTCCTGCAACAGGGTCCTGATCTCGTCAGGCGAGCGGTCGGGCTCGATCGCGGGGAGGGTGACGTCGCGCCCGAGCATCCCGGGGACCCTGCTCTCCAGCTTCTGCAGGGCGACCGCGACCAGTGGCAGCAGGTCGAGCCGTACGTCGCTCTCGCCCACCGCCACGGGGCCGTCCTCCTCCCGCAGGGCGGTGATGAGCTGCCGGTGGGCGATGCGGTTGCCGTCCGCCCAGAGGCGTCGTGCCCGCTCCGTGCTCAGGAACCCGTCGATCTCCCCGACGAGGAAGGACTGGAGCGAGCTGGTGAGCGCGGGGGCGATGACCTTGCCGCCGGAGGGCAGCGCGTCGTCGATGCGTGCCTCGAGGTCGGCGGCGCGGACGGCTCCGGCGGCCACGTACTCGCTGACCGCCTCGCGGGCCTCCGCGTCCTCGAGCACGGGGGCGACCGCCCCGACGTAGGTGTCGGTGTCGAAGACGAGGCCGTGCGCCCACAGGGTCAGGGCGCTCACCATCACGGCGAGCACCGAGGCCGCCACGAGGAAGGCGGCGACGCCCGTGCGGATGCGGCGCACGCGGGAGGCCGGCGCGCGCGGCACCGGCGCGCCAGGACCGGTCACGCGGCGCCGTCCAGAGCTTCGTTCACGGCGCCGCCGAGCCGGTGGGCGCCCTCGGCGAGGCTCGCCTCGTCGTAGAGGCTGAAGGCGAGCCGCAGGCTGCGGTCGTCGCCGTCGGCGCAGAACCGCCGGCCCGGCGCGAACGCGACGCGGTGGCGTTCGGCCACCGGCAGCAGCCGGGACGCGGTCAGGCCCGGCGGCAGCGTGACCCAGAGGAAGAAGCCGCCGCCGGGCACGGTGAAGGCGCATCCAGCCGGCAGGTGGTCGCGCAGCGCGGCGACGAGTGCGTCGCGGCGGGAGGCGTAGGCCTGGCGCAGCACGGCGACGTGGGCGCCGTAGGCGCCCGCGGCCAGCAGCGCCGCTACGACGTGCGCGGAGAACTGGCTCACGCAGCCGCCGCTCTCGAGCGTGCCGTACGCCGCCAGCCGCTCGCGCAGGGCGGCCGGGGCGTCGATCCAGCCCAGCCTGAGGCCGGGGGCCAGCGACTTCGAGAACGAGCCGAGCCGGATGACCGGCGCCGCCGGGTCGAGGGAGCGGAGCGCCGGCGGCGCCTCGCCTCCGTACACGAGCTCGCGGTAGACGTCGTCCTCGACGAGCAGGAGGTCCTCGCGCCGGGCGAGCTCGAGCAGCCGCCTGCGCCGCGGCGCTGAGAGGCTCACGCCGGCCGGGTTGTGGTAGGTCGGGATGGTGTAGAGGAGCCGGGGGCGGCGGCCGGAGGCGCGCGCGTCGCGCACCGCCGCCGCCAGCCCGTCCACGTCGATGCCCTCGGCGTCCAGGGGCACGCCGACCACGTCGACGGGGTGGTCGGCGATGATCCCGAGGGCCAGGTTGTAGGTGGGGCACTCCACGAAGACCACGTCGCCCGGCGCGGCGAGCACGGTCAGCACCTGGTCGACGGCCTGGGAGATCCCGCCGCTGACGAGCACGTCGCTCGTGTCCAGGGCGAGGCCTTCACGCGCGGCGGTGCGCTCTGCGATCGCCGCGCGCAGCGCGGCCGGCCCGGCGCTGGAGCCGTAGGCGAGCGCCGCGGCGCCCTCGCCGCCGAGCGCCCGCGCCGCGGCCTCCCGGACGAGCCCGACCGGCAGCAGCGCCGGGTCGGGCTCCCCGAAGGCGAACTCGACGAAGCCCTCGCGCAGGACGTTCTGGGTGAAGACGGGAGGCCGGCTCACGGCGACATGATACGCGATGCGCGCGCGGGCGGCGGCATCCAGGGGGGGCGCGGACCGCGGCTGGCGACCGGCCGTGCCTTTCCCTAGACTGGGGACCAGAACCGCCGCATGCTGTTCCCGACCATCACATTCGCCATCTTCTTCCTCCTCGTCTTCGTCGGGAACTGGCTGCTCATGCCCAGGCAGCGCGTGTGGAAGCCGTTCATGCTGGTCGTCAGCCTGGTGTTCTACGGGTGGTGGGACTGGCGCTTCGTCCTCCTCCTCGCGCTGAGCGCCGTCGCCAACCAGTTCTTCGCGCGCTGGATCGCGGGGATGCCGGCGCGCGGCGCGGGGCGCGCGTGGGCGCTGGCCGCGGCCGTCGCCGCCAACCTCGTCGTGCTCGGCTGGTTCAAGTACTACGGCTTCTTCGTCACCTCCGCCGCGGACCTCCTCGGCACGCTGGGCCTCAACGCCGACCTGCCGTTGCTGCGCATCGTGCTGCCGCTCGGGATCTCGTTCCTCACCTTCCGCGTGCTGAGCTACGTCATCGACGTCTACCGGGGGACGCTGCGGCCGGCGTCGCTGCTCGACTTCTCCGTGTACGTCGCCTTCTTCCCCTACCTCGCCGCCGGCCCCATCGCCCGCGCCTCCGAGTTCCTGCCGCAGCTGCGCGGCCCGCGTGACCCACGCAACGTGGACACGGCGCGGGCCTTCACCCTCATCGTCGGCGGCCTGGTCAAGAAGATGCTGATCGCCGACTACCTGGCCACCCACCTGGTGAACGGGGTGTTCACCACGCCGGGGCAGTACTCGTCGCTGGAGGTGCTGCTTGGGATCGTCGGGTACTCGGTACAGATCTACTGCGACTTCAGCGCCTACGCCGACATCGCCATCGGCGTCTCACTGCTGCTCGGCTTCGAGCTGCCCGACAACTTCGACGCCCCCTACACCGCGCGCTCGGTACAGGAGTTCTGGCGCCGCTGGCACATGACGCTCTCGCGCTGGCTCCGCGACTACCTCTACATCCCGCTGGGCGGCAACCGCAGGGGCCGCACGCGCACCTACCTGAACATCATGGTCACGATGCTGCTCGGCGGTCTCTGGCACGGCGCCGGCTGGACGTTCGTCTTCTGGGGCTTCCTGTACGGCGCGGCCCTGATCGTGGAGCATCTGCGGCTGGACCGCCGCAAGGAGAGGGCGCTCCTCGCGCAGCGCCAGCGCGTCGAGCTGGCGGCGGCGTCCGACGGCCTCGCCGCCGCGCCGGCCGCCGGAGGCGCGCCGCCGCCCGGCGCCGCATCGCCGGGCGCGCCGCCGCCCGGCGCGCCGCTCGAGTACGACCGGCAGCCGTGGCCGGGCGTGTGGGGACCGCGCATCGGCGTGTTCGCCTTCGTCACCTTCGCCTGGATCTTCTTCCGCTCCGACAGCTTCGGCGCGGCGCTCGACGTCATCGCCCGGCTCTTCCAGAGCTGGGGCACGATCGGCGCCGCCGTCACGCCGGGCGTGCTCCTGGCCATCGCCGTCGGGATCGGCGTCCAGTACGTGCCGCGCTCCCTCTGGCAGCGCGGTGAGGCGAGGCTCTCGGTGCTCAACCCGGTGCTCCAGGGCGTCGCCCTGGCGGTCGCTTTCATGCTCCTCGACATCCTCGGGCCGACGGGACCCGCGGCGTTCCTCTACTTCAGGTTCTGATGCCCGGCGATCTGACAGATCGCGACCCGCGCCGCGACGGGTCCGCGTCCGGGGACGACCGCCGTGCCGCCGGGCTGCCGTTCGGCCGCCGGCGCCGAACCGCCGCCAGCGCCCTGGTCGCGATGCTCGTGGCGCTGGCGCTCGGCGCGCTGCTCAACGCGCCGGCCATGAAGAAGACCGCGCTCCAGCAGCCCTTCGGCGCCGAGCGCAGCTTCCGTCTGGCCCTCGTCGACCCCCTGGCGGCGCTGAGCCACCGGCTGTTCCTCGATCGCCCCGCGAAGCTCACGGCGGCCGCGCTCGGCAGGCCCGATCCCGGGCCCGCCGGCGGCCCGGTCGTGGTGGTCCGGCCGACCCCCGACCCGACCGCCCAGGGCAGGCCGGGGGGCGACGGCGACAGGCCCCGCAAGTCGCTGCAGGAGCGCCCGCTGCCCAAGCCGTTCAAGGGGCACCCGATGCACCTGTACATCGCCGGCGACTCGATGCTGGGCCTGCCCGGCATGGCGCTGACCAACCTCTCCAACAAGACCCGGCTGATCAAGCCGATGCTGGATTACCGGATCTCCACCGGGCTGGTGCGGCCGGACGCCTTCAACTGGCCGGCGCAGCTCCAGCAGCAGGTCAGGGCGTTCCGCCCGGGGGCCGTGGCCGTGATGTTCGGCGCCAACGACAACCAGCCGCTCCAGACCGGCTCCGGCGAGATCCACCAGTTCGGCTCGGACGGCTGGCGGCGGGAGTACCGCCGGCGCGTCCGCGACGTCATCGCCCTGTTGTTCCAGAACGGAGTGCGGCGCGTGTACTGGATCGGGCAGCCGGTCATGCCGGAGGCGTCGTTCAACGGCCAGATCAGGCTGATGAACGAGATCTACCGCGGCGTCGCCGAGAAGACCTTCGGGGTGCGCTACATCGACGCGTACGCCCTCCTCTCCAAGGACGGCGCCTACTCGCAGTACCTGCCCGACGAGCGCGGCGAGGTGCAGCAGGTGCGCGAACAGGACGGCGAGCACCTCACGTACGCCGGCGGCCTGCGCATCGCCGCCGCCGTGCTCGACGAGATCACGAGAGAGTGGCTGCCGGGCAAGGGGGAGGAGGCCTCACCGTCGCCCGGGCCGGACCCGTCCGCGACCCCCTGACGCGGGGGCGCCCGCGCTCGTACGTGCTTCGCCGCCCGCGGCCTCTGGTGTAGCATCCGCAACCAGCAGGCGGGGCCGCCCGCGCGGCCCTCGCGCACCCGGGTGACAGACAGGCGGCGGCGTGCTCTTCCCGACCATCACGTTCGCGATCTTCTTCCTGGTCGTCTACGTGCTGAACTGGCTGCTGATGCCGCGGCTGCGGCTGTGGAAGTGGTTCATCATCGCCGCCAGCTACGTGTTCTACGGGTGGTGGGACTGGCGGCTGATCTTCCTGCTCGTGGGCGCGACGCTGGTGAACCAGGCGCTCGGCGCGCAGGTGCACCGCGCGCTCGGGCGGCGTCACGCGCGGGCCGCCGCCCGCCCCTGGGTAGTCCTCGCCGTCGCCGCCAACCTGGTCACGCTCGGCGTCTTCAAGTACTTCGACTTCTTCGTCGTGAACCTCAACGACGTGCTCGGCGCCTTCGGCATGGGAGCGCCGCTGCCGTTGCTACGCATCATCCTGCCCGTGGGCATCTCGTTCCTCGTCTTCCGCATGCTGACCTACGTGATCGACATCTACCGCGGCCAGCTCGCGCCCGCGCCGGCGCTCGACTTCGCGGTGTACACGGCGTTCTTCCCGTACCTGCTGGCGGGCCCCATCGCCAGAGCCCGCGAGTTCCTCCCGCAGCTCACCTCGCCGAGGAACCCGCACACCGTGGACTCCTCGCGCGCCTTCGTGCTCATCCTCGGCGGGCTGGTCAAGAAGCTGCTGATCGCCGACTACCTCTCGACGCACATCGTGGGGGGCCTCTTCGCGTCGCCGCAGACGTACTCGTCGTGGGAGACCCTGTGGGGCATCGTCGCCTACTCGGTGCAGATCTACTGCGACTTCAGCGCCTACGCCGACATCGCCATCGGCATCTCGCTGCTGCTCGGCTTCCAGCTGCCGGACAACTTCGACGCGCCCTACACGGCGCGCACCATCCAGGACTTCTGGCGCCGCTGGCACATCACCCTCTCGAGCTGGCTGCGCGACTACCTCTACATCCCCCTGGGCGGCAACCGTAAGGGCAGGGGCAGGACGTACGCCAACCTGGTGCTCACCTTCCTCCTCGGCGGCCTGTGGCACGGCGCCGGCTGGACGTTCGTGTTCTGGGGGCTCCTGCACGGCACGGGTCTGGCCGTCGAACGGGCGCGGATGGACGTGCGTCACTCGGCAGGCTTGCCCGAGCCGGGCGCGACGGCTGGCGCGCGCGCGCTCCAGCGTCTCGGAGTGTTCGCGTTCGTCAGCGTGGCGTGGGTGTTCTTCCGCGCCGAGTCGATGGGCAATGCGTTCGCGGTGCTCTGGCGGCTGGTCGCCGGGATCGGGTCCATCGGCGCCGCCGTGACCCTGCCGGTGGTGGCCCTGTGCGTGCTGGGCATCGCCATCCAGTACGTGCCACGGCGGAGCATCGAAGGCCTGGAGGCCGGCTTCAGCCGCATCGGC
>JBLMXT010000036.1:0-8167 GCA_050257915.1 Deltaproteobacteria bacterium | reverse complement strand
CCGGGATGCGGGAGCCGCTCTGGGAGGAGGGCGACATCGTCTTCGTCGCCGAGGACCACGGGCGCGTGCACGTCTATCGGGTGCCCGCGGACGGCGCCGGCGCGCCGCGCCTGCTCGTAGGCGGCGAGCGCGTGGTCACCGGCCTCGACGTGGCCGGGGGCCGGCTCGTGTTCACGGCGAGCGAGCCGGCGCGGCTGAGCGAGCTCTACGACGGCGGTCCGGCCGGCGGGGACGGGGACCCGGCCGCCGTGGGCCGGCGGCTCACCTCCGCCGGCGACGCCTTCGCCGCCGGGCGCGAGCTGGTGCGGCCCGAGCGCTTCACCGCCGTCTCGGCGGACGGCAGCGAGGTCGACGCGTGGATCATGCGGCCCGCCGGCCATGAGGAGGGCAAGAAGTACCCGACCCTCCTCAACATCCACGGCGGGCCCTACGGCCAGTACGGCGTCGGCTTCTTCGACGAGTTCCAGGTCTACTGCGGCGCCGGCTACGCCGTCGTGTTCAGCAACCCGCGCGGCTCGTCCGGCGGCACCGAGGCCTGGGCGCGCGCCATCCGCGGTCCCGGCGACCAGGGCCCCGGGTGGGGCTCCGTGGACTACGAGGACTGCATGGCCGTCGTGGACGAGGCGGTCCGCCGCTTCGACTTCGTGGACGCGGACCGCCTCGGCGTCATCGGCGGCTCCTACGGCGGCTACATGACCTCGTGGATCGTCGGGCACACCGACCGCTTCAAGGCCGCCGTCTCCGAGCGCGCCGTCAACAACTTCGACTCGCAGTGGGGCTCCAGCGACTTTGGCTGGGACTTCAAGGGCTACCTGGGGACGTTCCTCTTCGAGGATGTGGAGACCTACCTCCGGGTCTCTCCCTCCACCTACGCGCAGGACATCCACACCCCGCTGCTCATCCTCCACTCCGAGGACGACCTCCGCTGTCCTGTGGAACAGGCCGAGCACCTGTTCGTGACCCTGCGCCTGCTCAAGCGGCCGGTTGAGCTCGTGCGCTTCCCCGCAGAGTCGCACGAGCTCACGCGCTCCGGCAGCCCCCTGCACCGCGTGCAGCGCTTCGACCTGGTGGTGGAGTGGTTCGACCGCTACCTCAAGGGCTGAGGCGGGCGCTCGCGCCCGCGCTTGCCCTGGCCGCGCTGGCCGGGGCCGGCCTCGGCGTGCCGGCATCCCAGGCCGCGGCGGCCGGCGCCACGACCGGCAGTCCGCCCGTACGCTGGGTGCGTGTCTCGGTGGCCACCCTGTGGGTGCGCCCGGCGGAGGCGCGCCGCGTGGATGCGCCGGCCTGCGAGTACCCGGCCGACCCGCGCGCCTGGGTCGCCGCGATGACGACGGAGCAGAAGCGCTGGCTGGTCGGACGGCTCGAGACGCAGGCTCTCTACGGCGCGAAGGTCTCGGTCCTGCGCACGTCCGGCTCGTGGTCGCGCGTGGCGGTCGCCGGACAGCCGACGTCGCGCAGCGTGCGGGGGTATCCCGGGTGGCTGCCCACGCGGCAGCTCACGGGCGCGGCGCCGCCGAAGACGGACCGGGTGGCCGTCGTGCGGCGTCCCACCGCCTGGCTCTACGCGACGGCGGCGCTCGATGGGCGCGTGCTCGAGCTCTCCTGCGGCACGCGCCTCCCGGTCCTCTCGCTGACGGAAACGGCGGTCGCGGTCGCGCGCCCCGACGGCGGGTCCGGCTGGCTGCGGCGGTCTGCCGTCGCGCTCCACCGGACCGGGGAGTCGTGGCCGGCCTTGAGCGGCGCGCGGCTGGTCTCACAGGCACGCCGCTTCCTGGGCCTCCAGTACCTCTGGGCGGGCACGTCGGGGTTCGGCCTCGACTGCTCCGGCTTCACCCACCTCGTCTTCAGGGCGTTGGGGAGGACGATCCCGCGGGACGCGGGGGACCAGGCCGCCGCCGGCGTGCGCGTCGCCGGGCGAAGCGCCCTCCGCGCCGGCGACCTCGTCTTCTTCCGCAACGCCTCCGGAAGCATCCATCACGTCGGCATGTACGTGGGGGACGGCCGCATGATCCACGCGCCGGCCACCGGCCGCCCCGTGGCGCTCGTCTCGCTCGGCGTCGAGCCGTACCGGAGCGAGTTCGCCGGCGGACGACGGTTCACGCCTTAGGAGAGGAGGACCGTGGACGCGGCGGCATTCGGTGAGCGGGCCAGCGGTCATCTGGTGACTGCCGAGGGCGGCCAACCGGCGTTCATGCCGGCGCCGCTGCCGCCGGAGCTGACGTTCACGGCGCGGCTGGCCGAGCGCCTCTCCGCCGCGGACGCGGCGCTCGGCGAGCTCTCCGGCCTCGCCGGGGGACGGCGCGACCCGCAGATCCTCGTCGCGCCGTTCCTGCGCCAGGAGGCCGTGCTCTCCTCGCGCATCGAGGGCACGCCGGCCACGCTCGTCGACCTGCTCTTCGACGAGGTCGCCGCTGCGCCCGACCTCGAGCTGCGCGAGAGCCTGCGCGAGGTGCGCAACTACGTGGCCGCGCTGCAGTACGGCGTCGAACGGCTGGCGGAGGTGCCGCTGGGCAGCGCCCTCGTGCTGGAGCTGCACGAGCGGCTGCTCCGCGGCGTCCGCGACGCCGCCTGGACGCCGGGCGAGTTCCGCACCGGCCAGAACTGGATCGGGCCGCCGGGTTCGACCCTGGAGACGGCGGTCTACGTGCCCCCGCCCGTGCCGGAGATGCACGCGGCCCTCTCGGAGTGGGACAGGTTCCTGGCCGAGCGCTCCGGCCTGCCGCCGCTCCTGCAGTGCGCGCTCATGCACGAGCGCTTCGAGGCCATCCACCCCTTCCTCGAGGGCAACGGCCGGCTCGGCCGGCTGCTCATCACGCTGTTCCTCATCGAGCGCGGCCGCCTCTCCCACCCGCTGCTCTACCCTTCGGCCTACATCGAGGCCCACCGCGACGAGTACTACGGCCTGCTGCAGGCGGTGCGCACCGACGGCGCCTGGGAGCCGTGGCTCTTCTTCTTCCTGGACGCCGTGCGCGAGACGGCCGAGCGCGCCTCCGCCCAGGTGCGCGCGCTCATGGCGCTCCGCGAGCAGTACCGCTGGAAGGTCTCGGGGCACGCGCGGGAGCTGGTCGACGACCTCTTCCGTACCCCGTTCGTGACCGTCCCCGAGGCACAGCAGGCGCTCGGCGTCAGCAACGCGACGGCGCGCAAGGCGGTCCGCGAGCTGCAGGAGTGGGGGATGCTCGAGGAGCTGGCGGCGCGCCGCTGGCCGCGCGCCTACATCGCGCGGCCCATCCTCGACGCCATCCAAGCCCCCCTCGAGGACCTGCGCCTGAGGTCCGAGGCCCGGCCCCCGAGCGCGCCGCTCAAGTCGGCGACCGACGTCGACGAGCCGCCCGAGAGGCCGGCGGAGCGCCACATGGCCGAGGCCATGGCCCTCATCGACGAGGCGCGCCGCTACGGCGTCCAGGTGCGCCTTTTGGGCGGCCTCGCCGTCCGCCGCTACTGCACCGACCTCGGCTTCATGGACCGCGAGTACTCGGACATCGACCTCGTGGGCCTGTCGGTCCAGAACCGCGAGCTGCACGAGGTCCTCACGCGGCTCGGGTACGCGGAGAACCGGGTGGTGACGGAGGCGACGGCCGCCGGCCAGCTCCAGTACGTCAAGACCCAGGTGCTGGAGGGCGCCGGCGGCGCCTACCGCATCGGCGCCGGGCAGCGGCACGACCGCCCGGCGCCCCTCGTCGACCACGTCGACCTGTTCATGGACGTCATGCGCATGGACCACGACCTCGACGTGCGCGACCGCCTGCTCATCGACGACTACGCGATCTCGCCGGCGGACGCGTTCATCGGCAAGCTGCAGATCGGGCGTCTCAACGCGAAGGACGCCCACGACGTGATCGCCCTGCTCAAGGACGTCCCGCTGCGCCAGGTCGACGACGAGACCTCCATCTGCGTGCCGTACGTGGCGGAGACCTGCGCCGGAGATTGGGGCCTCTGCCAGGACGTGCTCGCCAACCTCGATGCCGTCCTGCAGATGGTCGACGACTACGACCTGGCCGAGGAGGAGGCGGCGCGCGTCTACGGCCGGCTCGCCGCGCTCCGCGAGGCGATCGAGGCGGAGGAGAAGCCCGTGGGCTGGCGCCTCCGCGCCCGCGTCGGCAGGCGGGTCGCCTGGCGGCGCACGATCGAGGACACCGAAGGCACGGACGTCATCGCGCCGGAGTGGGACTGGCGGCGCGACCTGGGCTGAGGCGTCCGCCGCCGGCCGGCCGGACCGCCCGGCGCCGCCGGGGAGGGCATACACTGTGCGCGAGGACCCGCGAGCGAAAGGCGGCAGGCTATGGCGTACGTGCTGATCGAACACCGGGTCGGTGACTTCGAGACCTTCAGACAGGTGTATCTGGACGACGCCGGGCGCCGGGGGCGGCTCGGCTCCAGGGGTGGCCGCGTCTTCCGCGTCGCCGACGACCCGGACAACGTCATCGTCATGCTCGAGTGGGACAGCGTGGAGCACGCCCGCGACTTCGCCGGCTCGCTGGAGCTGGAGCAGGCGATGGAGTGGTCGACCAGCAACGTCGCGACGCCGCGGGTGACGGTCCTCGACGTGGCCATGGAGTCGCCGCGCTGAGCGGCGAGAAAGGCGGCAGGCATGGTGTACGTGGTCCTGGAGCATGAGATCCACGACTTCGAGACGCTCAAGCAGGTCTACACCGACGACGCCGAGCGCCGCCGGCGCATGGGTTGCCGGGGCGGGCGCATCTGGCGCGGCGCCGACGACCCGAACATGGTCACGGTGATCATGGAGTGGGACACGGTGGAGAACGCGCGCGAGTTCGCCGGCTCGTTCGAGCTGGAGCAGGCGATGCACTGGTCGACGGCCAAGGCGCCGACCACGCGCGTGACCGTCTACCAGGAGGCGCACGCCTCGGCGTACTGAGCGGCCCCGTTGCCCGGCGCCCGTTTCGGGCCGGTCTCCCCGTGAAATGACGGGAGCGACGACGGCGGGGACGTCACGCCCGTCGCATCCGAACGAGGAGGGACCACCATGGCCGACGAGTACCTGCCCGACGTGTACCTGGGCTTCCGTGAACACTATCCGGCCGTGGCCGCGGCGCTGGACGGCCTCGGCGAGGCGGTCGACGGGGCGGGGCCGCTCGACGAGCGCGGCGTGCGTCTCGTCAAGCTCGGCCTCGCCGTCGGGGCACTGGCCGAGGGCGCGGTGAAGTCGAACGCGCGCAAGGCGCTGGCGGCCGGCGCGTCGCCGGACGAGGTGCGGCAGGTCGGCATCCTCGCGATCACGACCTGCGGGTTCCCGACGGCCATCGCCGGCCTCGGCTGGATCGACGAGGTCCTCAAGCCCGGCTGAGCCGCGGCGCGCCTCGCGGCGGCCGCGGCCTCACCAGCCTCGACGGCCGCCGTCGCGCGCGACCTTCTCCTCGCAGATGCGCGTCATCGCGGCGCGCACGGCGCGCGCGGCCAGCCAGCCGACCGGCGTGGCCGGGCCGGCGTAGCCGAGCTCGTCGCCGCGGCCCGTGCAGGCGACGACGACGGTGTCCGTGGACGTCCCGCTCGCGGGGTCGCCCTCGGGCGTCTTCACGTCCCACGCCGCGAGGGTCATGGTCTTGGCCTCCGTCACGGTGATGACGGCGTTGACCATCGCCGCCGGCGTCAGCGCGCCGTCCACGAGCAGGACGATGTTGATGGTGCCCGGGCCCGGCGCGGCGCCGTCCGCCGGGCCCGCCCCGATCGGCGGCGTCACGCCCGCCGACGTCGTGTTGCTCAGCCCCACCGAGACGACGGCGGCCACCGCAAGGTCGTCGAGCCGCTCGACGGCGCAGCGCGCGAACTGCGTGTGCGCCGCCGTCATGAGCCCGACGAAGGGCTCGCGGACGCCGAGCTCGGCGGCGACGGCGGCGAGATCCTCGTCCGGCCGCTCGCCGTCGTACCGGTCGTCCACGTGCACGTTGAGGATCTCGCGCGTCACGCCGAAGCCCCCGCCGACCACGGCCGAGGCGAGCACCCGCAGCGGACGCTCGCTCGAGATGCGCACGGCGCGCTCGCCGGTGGTGACGGTGACGCCGGGAAGCGGGTGGAGATCGTCGTTCACGAGTCCCTTCTCTCTGGCGCGGGCGGAGCGGCCGCCATCCTACCGCACGCCCCGGCGTCCTCGGCCCGATGTTTGAGCTCCCGGGGAGCGGCGAAACGTGAAGTAGCCCGGGCACGCCTCCGAGGGCCCGGACACAAGGAGTACACGATGCCACTGCTGACAGGATCCATCGAGGCCGACGTCCCGGTCTCGTTCGCAGACCGCGAGTGGAGAGAGTTCATCGGCCGGTCGGTCTACGACCGCTTCCCCGAAGGCTACGAGGACCTGCGTTCGTCGCTCGCCGAGCTGGACGCCGACGACGGCCGGGTCACCTTCGCCGCCGTCGGCGAAGCGAGGGCGCGGGTCGACGTCGAGATCGACTACACCCCGCGCGACCCCGCCGACCCGGGGAGCGACGTCGCGCGCGCCCAGCGCGAGCTGGACCGCGACCTGGACAAGTACCGCGACTTCGTGCTGCGCCGTTGCGACGAGGAGCTCTGCCGCCGCAACTGAGCGAGCCGCGCGGGCGGGCGGTCCGGCGAGCCGTCGCCGCTCGCCCGCCCGCGCCGGCGTCCCGACCTCTACAGCCGGCCCCGGGGCTCGAGTGCTCGCGACCGCGCCCCGTTGGGTATAAGGGGAGTGATTCAGTCCTCTTTAGCGGAGCGAGGTGACCATGAGTCGTGGCGGAGCGCCCGCGTTCGCGGACCGACCCAACCTGTCCGTCCTTCTCGAGGAACCGCGCTACGAAGTCATCCCCGTGCAGGGGATCGAGCAGAAGGTCGCCGCGCTCCCGTACGGGACCACCGTCACCGTGACCGCGTCGCCCTCGCTCGGCCTCGAGCGCACGCTCGACGTGAGCACCGCCCTCGCCGCGCGAGGCTATCGCGTGGTGCCGCACTTCGCGGCGCGCATGGTCACCGGGCGCGGCCACCTCGAGCGGCTCGTGCAGCGCCTCGAGGGGACCGAGATCCGCGAGGTGTTCGTGATCGGCGGCGACGCCGACCCGCCGGCAGGCGACTACGCCGACGCCGGCGACCTGCTGGAAGAACTCGTGGGGATGGCGCACCCCTTCGCGCGCGTCGGCATCGGCGGCTACCCGGAGGGCCACCCGCTGGTCCCGGACGAGCGGCTGCTCGAGGCGCTGCTGCGCAAGCAGCCGTTCGCCAGCCACATCGTGACCCAGCTCTGCTTCGACGCCGGCGCCCTGGCCGCGTGGGTCGCGGACATCCGCGCCGCCGGCGTCGAGGTGCCGGTGGTCGTCGGCCTGCCCGGCGTGGTGGAGCGGCGCAAGCTCGCCGAGATCTCGCTGCGCACCGGCGTGGGGTCGTCGCTCAGGTACCTGCGCAAGCACGGCCGTCAGATCGTGACCCTGGCGCGCTCGCGCCGGTACGACCCGACGCCGCTCGCCGCGGCCGTGGCCGACCACGCCGCGGACGAGGCCCTCGGGATCCGCGGCGCGCACCTCTTCACGTTCAACCAGGTGGAGCAGACGCGCAACTGGGTGGCCGGGCTGGCGTAGCCGGGCCGCTGCGTCAGGGGACTGGCGGGCCCGCCTCCAGCTCGTCTCGCGGCGGCGGTCCCGCCGTATGGAGCGACGGCGCCGTGCCGAGCAGCGAGCCCACCAGGATCAGCGGCATGCCGATGGCGATCCCGAGCGTGAAGGGCTCGCTCAGGAGCGCCACTCCGAGCAGGACGGCGACGAGCGGATTGACGTAGGTGATCACGGTGGTCCGCGCCGGCCCCACCTCGCGGATCAGCGCGAAGAAGAGGAGGAACGCGACCGCCGTGCAGACGACGGCCAGCACCGCCACCGAGCCGATGGTCTCGGCCGAGAGCGACGCCGGCATGGTCGCGACGCCCGCGGGCGCGTAGAGCACCGCGGTCACCACGAGCGATGCCGTGATCACGCCGATCGCCGGCAGGTCCGCGAGCCGGCGGCTGATGAGGATCGGTCCGACCGCGTAGCAGAAGGCGACGACGATCGTCTCGGCGATGCCCAGCGCGTCGCTGGAGGCGATGTCCAGGCCGACCAGGGCGACCACGCCGGCGAACCCGACGAAGAGCCCCGTGAGCCGGCGCGCGTCGAAGTGGTCGGCCACCCCGAACGCGCGGTACAGCACGGCGCCGATCAGGGGCACG
>JBLMXT010000035.1:0-2515 GCA_050257915.1 Deltaproteobacteria bacterium | reverse complement strand
TGGGGGTTCTTCTTCGCCTCGCTGCTCCCGGCCGTCATGGTCCCCTTCATGGCCGTGGTCGCACTCGGCGTCGCCGCCCCGGCGGAGGGAGAGGGGATCACGGAGGCGCGGCTCTGCGGCTGGGCCGGCATCGCGCTGGTGGCGGCGTATGCGCCGCTCTCGGCGGCCGCGTACGCGTCGCAGTACACCGTCTTCGACTGGCTGCTGCGGCGTGACCTCGCGGCGGCCGCGCCCTGGTACTTCAACAACGTGCACGGCGGGCCGTACACGTTCGACCTGTTGGCGTACGCCATCTGGGGCCTCGGCGCGATCATCATCGCGTGGCCGCTGTTGCGCAGGACCGGCGCGCTGCACTGGATGAGCTGGACCCTCGTCGCCAGCGGCCTGCTCTCCATGGCCGCGTTCGGCCTGCACGCGCTCGAGAGCGACCTCGCCTCGGGGGCGACGCTCACGAGCGCCGTCCTCACCGTCCCCGTCGCCCTGGCGGCGATCGTCCACGGCCGCGGCAGGCTGCGCCGTCGGACTGATTGACCGCCGCGGGAGCCTCGTACGAGCGAGAGGCCGGGGCGCCGCCGCCCCGGCCTCTCGCGTTTCCGGAGCGCGGCGGCCCGCCGCGCCGCCCTCTTATCGCGCCGCGGCCCCGTGCGACTCGGCCGCGGCCGGCTCCTTCTCCATCCTCACGGCGCACACCTTGAACTCCGCCGTCATCGTCACCGGGTCGCCGGCGGCGTTGGTGAGCTCGTTGACCGGGGACTCCTTGAAGTGGAACGTCATGAACATCGTCCCCGGGGGCACGCGCTCCGTGAGCGTGACCCGCGTGGTGATCGAGCCGCGGCGCGAGCTCACGCGCACCAGTTCGTCCTCGACGACGCCCAGCCGCGCGGCGTCGGCCGGGTTCACCTCGGCGAGCTCGTAGGGGCGCAGCCACTCCAGGTTCTGCGAGAGCCGCGTCATGATGTTGTAGTGGTAGAGCATGCGCCCCGTGGTCAGGAGCATCGGGTACTCGTCGTCGGTGAGCTCGGCGGGCGCCTGGAAGGGGATGCCCTGCAGGAGCCCCCTGCCGCGGGTGAACGTGCCCACGTGCAGGACCGGCGTGCCCGGGTGGTCCTCGGTGGGGCACGGCCACTGCAGGCCCTGCGTGCCCAGCCGCTCGTAGGTCATGCCGGCGTACTGGGGGACCACCGTGCGGATCTCCTCGAACACGTCCTCGGGCGAGTCGTAGTGCCAGTCGAGGCCCATGCGCCTGCCGAGGTCCTGGATGATCTCCCAGTCCGGGCGCGTGTCGCCCGGTGGCTCCACCGCCTTGCGCACGCGCTGTACGCGGCGCTCGGTGTTGGTGAAGGTGCCGTCCTTCTCCGCGTAGAGCGCCGCGGGGAGGAACACGTCGGCGTACTTGGCCGTCTCGGTCATGAAGATGTTCTGCGCGACGAGGAACTCGAGGTTGCCCAGCGCCTTACGCACGTGGTTGGCGTCGGCGTCGGTGAGCGCCGGGTCCTCGCCCATGATGAACATCGCCTTGAGCGTGCCGTTCGCGGCGAGCTCGATCATCTCGGGGATGCGCAGACCCATCTGGTCCGGCATCGGTACGCCGTAGGCCTCGGCGAACCTGGCCTTGGCGGCCTCGTCGCCGACGCTCGGGTAGCCCGGGAACGAGTTGGGCAGCGCGCCCATGTCGCAGGAACCCTGCACGTTGTTCTGCCCGCGCATGGGGTTCACGCCGGCATTGGGGAAGCCGATGTGGCCCGTGACCATGCCGAGGTTGGCGAGGTTCATCACGTTGGCGGTGCCGACCGTGTGCTCGGTGATGCCGAGAGTGTAGAAGATGCCGGCCTTGGGCGTCTTCGCGTAGAGCTCCGCCGCCGCGACGATGGTCTCGGCCGGCACCCCGGTGATCTCGGCGGCGCGCTCCGCCGGGTAGTCCTTGACCGTGGCCCAGAGGTCGTCGAAGCCCTCGGTGCGGGCGTCGATGTAGTCCTCGGCGTGCCAGCCGTTGCTGATGATGGTGTGCAGGATGCCGTTGACGAGCGCGTTGTCCGTGCCCGGCTTGAGCCTCAGCCAGAGGTGGGCGTGCTCGGCGAGCTCGGTGCGTCGCGGGTCGACGACGATGAGCTTGGCCCCGCGCAGATGCGCCTGCTTCATCTTGTTGCCGATGATCGGGTGCGCCTCGGTGGCGTTGGACCCGATGATGAACAGCACGTCGTTACCGACGATATCGCCGATCGAGTTGGTCATCGCGCCTGAACCCAGCGTGGTCGCCAGACCGGCGACCGTTGGAGCGTGTCAGGTACGGGCGCAGTGATCGATACTGTTGGTGTTGAGGCCCGCGCGCGTAAGGCGCTGCAGCAGGTAGTTCTCCTCATTGGTGCAGCGCGCCGAGCTCAGTACACCGACGGCCAGACTGCCCTCGCCGCGGATCTCGACCAGCCGCTGGGCGACCAGGTCGAGGGCTTCGTCCCAGGTCGCCTCCTCGAAGACGCCGCCCCGCTTGATGAGCGGCGTGGTGATGCGGTCCGGG
>JBLMXT010000034.1:0-17081 GCA_050257915.1 Deltaproteobacteria bacterium | reverse complement strand
GTTCCGGGGCCGGGCGATCGTCCCGGTCTGATCGTGGGATACGCTTGCGCGATGGACCAGCGTCCGCCCGCTTCAGCCTACGCCGCCGCCGTCGGCATGACGTTCGCCTTCGGGCTCTCGTTCGTCGCGACCAAGACGGCGCTCAAGGGCTTCGAGCCACTGGTGCTGGCGCTGCTGCGCTTCACCCTGGCGGGCGCCATCCTCTGGGTCGTCTGGCGCCTGCGGCGGGTGCGCGAGCCGGTGACGCGAGCGGAGCTCGGCCGGCTCGCGCTCCTCGGCTTCGTCTCCCTCACCGTCTACTTCAGCTTCGAGAACACCGGGATCGCGCGCACGAGCGCCTCGGAGGCCGCGATCCTCATCGCGACGATCCCGATCTTCGTCGCGCTCATCGGCGCGTTCCTGCCGGCCGAGCGGCCCACGGGCCGCCAGTGGGCCGGCATCCTGCTCTCGTTCGCCGGCATCGCGGCCCTGGTGCTCGCCGCCGGCGGCGCGGGCGGCGGCTCGCTCACCGGCAATCTGCTGGTGCTGGCCGCCTCGCTCTCCGCCGGCGTCTACGCCGTTCTGGCGCGGAGGCTGCTCGTGAGCCGCTCCGCGCTGTTCGTCACCGCCTGGCAGAACCTGTTCGGCGCGCTCTTCATGGCGCCGCTGGCGCTGGTCGAGGCGCTGGTGCTGGGCGTGCGCCGGCCCACGGTCGCGGCGGCCGGCGGCGTGCTCTTCCTCACCGTCGTCTGTTCGATCGTCGCCTACCTGCTGCTCAACTACGCCTTCCGGTTCCTGCCGGCGAGCCGCGTGAGCGTGTTCATCAACCTCACGCCGATCGTCGCCGTGGCGAGCGCCTACGCGCTGCTGGGGGAGCGGCTGACGGCGGGGCAGGTGCTGGCCGCGGTCGTGGTGGTGGCGGGGGTGTGGCTGACGAACAGCGGGAGACGCGCGGCGGGGGACGAGCCGGAGCTCAGAAGTCCATCGGCAGGATGAGGTCGCGCTCCAGCGCGACCACCATCCGCTCCACCTCGTCCTCGAAGTTGCGCCGCGTCAGCAGGTCGGCCTCACGGGCGATCGCCTGCGCGCCCTGGTACAGCTCCCGGTTCAGCTCCTCGACGGAGGCGCGACCCAGGGTCACCTCGCGCCGCGTCTCGCACTCGGGGCAGCGGAGGATCATGGTCCAGCTGGCCGGGCCGGAGCGGTCCCAGTCGAGCGGGTAGACCAGCGTGCTGTGACAGACGGGGCAGTGATGCGCGTCGGGGTCCTCGCGCGGCGGCGGGGGGACGCGGCAGGGCGCGGGGCCGGCGGTCGCCGGCGCGGCCGGGGAGGGCCGGGGCGTCCGGGTGGCGGCGTCGAACACCATCATCTCGACCCGGGTCCCGTCCGGGAAGATGAACAGCTCGATCCTGTGGTCAGCGTCGCGCATGCCGCGCCTCCGTGAGCACTCCGATGCCCTCTCGCACTCCACCTATCGGACGCTGCCCGGCGACGCTTGAGCGCCGCGTGCGCCTCGTCGCCGGCGACGCGGACGCCATCGCCAGGAGGGCCGTCTGGACAGTGCCGAGCGCGGTGGGGAATACTACCGGGGCGCCTCACCGCGCCTCGACATGGCCGCCTCCCCTTCCGACAGCCTGCACGACCTCGCCGCCCTGCCCATCGGGATGTTCGACTCGGGCATGGGCGGGCTCACCGTGCTGCACGAGTGCCTCGTGCGGCTGCCGGGCGAGCACTTCGCCTACGTCGGCGACACGGCCCGGTTCCCGTACGGCGAGAAGCGCCCGGCGGAGCTCGAGCTGTTCTCCCGCCAGATCACGGCGTTCCTCGAGACCGTGCCGGTCAAGCTCATCGTCGTCGCCTGCTACTCGGCCACCTCGGCGGCGCTGCCGGCGCTCCAGGAGCAGTTCGAGACGCCGATCATCGGCGTGGTGATGCCGGGGGCGCGAGCGGCTGTGGAGACCTCGCGCTACCGCAAGATCGGCGTGCTGGCCACCGAGGCCACCGTGGCCAGCGGGGCGTACCCGCGAGCCATCCGCGGCCTCGACTCCGGCGCCGCGGTCATCCAGCAGGCGTGCCCCGGCCTGGTCGACTTCATCGAGGCCGGGGACGTCGCCAGCCAGGCGCTCGCCGACGCGGTCCGCGGCTTCACCGAGCCGCTCAAGGTCCAGCGCCCGGACGTGGTGATCATGGGCTGCACGCACTACCCGCTGATCGCGCCCATGCTGCAGCGCTTCCTGGGGCGCGACGTCACGCTCATCAACCCCGCCGCGGAGATCGCCCGCGAGGTCGAGGCCATGCTCGTCCGGCAGGGCCTCGAGCGCCCGGGCGACGCCATGGGCTCCTACCGCTTCTACACGACCGGCGATGTGGAGCGCTTCCGCGACACCGGCGCGCGCTTCCTCCAGATGCCGCTCACGCGCGTGCGCGCGCTGCCGCTCGAGCGCCTCGGCGAGCTCGTCGCGCCATGACCAGCAGGTTCCTCGTGCGGGCGGCCGTCTACGCCGCCCTCTACGCCGCGCTCACCCTCGCGCCCGGCCTCAACGCGTTCGCGTACGGCGAGGTGCAGTTCCGGGTCGCGGAGGCGCTCATGGTGTTCGCCTGCTTCGACCCGGCGGCCGTGCTCGGCCTCACGCTGGGCACGGCCATCGGCAACCTCGGCAGCCCGATGATGCCGGTGGATGTAGTCGTCGGGGCGGCGCTGACGCTGGCCGCCGCCGCCCTCATGTACGTCATCGGCCCGCGCGTGGTCGCTCTGGCCGTGCCGGTGGTCGTCAACGCCCTGGGCGTGGCGGCGATGCTCGCGCTCATCCTGGACCTGCCGTACTGGGCGAGCGCGCTCTGGGTGGGTGCCGGCGAGGCCGCTGTGCTGTTCACGCTCGGCCTCGCGCTTCTCCTCGTGGTGCGCCGGCGCCGCGAGGTGTTCGGCTTCACACGACCGGCCGTCTGAAGCGGCCGTTGCCGCCTGCGGCGGCGAGGAGGACGACCTTGAGAAAAGGACGCAAGCCCGACGAGCTCAGGCCGGTGCGCATCACGCCGGCGGTGGCCAAGTTCGCCGCCGGCTCGGCGCGCATCGAGCTGGGGGACACGCACGTCTTCTGCACCGCCTCGCTCAGCGACGGCGTGCCGGGCTGGCTCCGCGGCTCCGGCCGCGGCTGGCTGACCGCCGAGTACAGCATGCTGCCGGGGGCCACGCCCACGCGCACGGCGCGCGAGGCGGTGCGCGGCAGGCAGAGCGGGCGCACCATGGAGATCCAGCGGCTCATCGGCCGCAGCCTCCGCGGCGTGATGGACATGGGCATCATCGGCGAGCGCACCATCGCCGTGGACTGCGACGTGCTGCAGGCCGACGGCGGCACGCGCACGGCGAGCATCACCGGCGCCTACGTGGCCGTCTACCAGGTCGCGCTCAAGATCAAGGACCTGCTCGGCCTGCACGAGCTGCCGCTGTTCGACTCGGTCGCCGCGGTGTCGGCCGGCGTCGTCGACGGCGAGGCGCGGCTCGACCTCGACTACGAGGAGGACTCGGCGGCCGAGGTCGACCTCAACGCGGTGATCACCGGCGACGGCCGCCTCGTCGAGGTGCAGGCCACCGCCGAGGGCGAGCCGTACTCGCGCGCCGCGCTCGACGGCATGCTCGACCTCGTGACCGCCGGCGCGGCCGCTCTGGCAGCCGCGCAGGCCGCCGCGTGCGCGGAGCTGGAACAAGGCTGATGCGCTTCGTGCTCGCCACCGGCAACCGCCACAAAGCCGCGGAGTTCGGCGCGATCCTCGCGCCGTGCCGCGTCGACGCCATGCCGGCGGGGGTCGAGTTGCCGCCGGAGGGCGTCGAATCGTTCGCGGAGAACGCCCTCGGCAAGGCCGAGGCGCTGGCGCGGGCGGTCGAGGGCGACCCCGCGCTTCTCAGGCAGCTCGGCCTGCGGCCGGACGAGGAGGTGCTCTTCCTCGCCGACGACTCCGGGCTCGAGGTCGAGGCGCTGGCCTGGGCGCCGGGCGTCACCAGCGCCCGCTACGCGGGCGTGGACGGGCCCGGCGCCGACAGGGCCAACTACGAGCGCCTGCTGGGCGAGCTGCGCGGCCTTGCCGGCCCGCTCGCCCGCCGCGCGCGCTTCGTCTGCTCGGTTGTCGCCGTCGCGCCCGATATGACACACTACGCCGCGACGGGACACTGGTGGGGCGCCATCGCAGAGGCTCCGCGCGGTGAGGGCGGGTTCGGCTACGACCCCGTCTTCGTCCCGGAAGGGTCAGACCTGACTGTGGCCGAGTGGCCGCAGCAAGCCAAGGACCAGGCCAGCCACCGCGCACTGGCCGGCAGGGCCCTCGTCGACGTCTTGCGACGGGAGGGGCTCCTGCATGGGCACGAAGGCCAACAGGTCGGCTGACGCGGCGGTCGTTCTCGACGACCGCCACAACCACTCGCTCAAGTCGCGCGCGGCCGCGGTATCCATCGCGTCGAACACGACGCTGATCGTCTTCAAGCTCGTCGTCGGCCTCATGTCCGGGTCGATCGCCATCATCTCGGAGGCGCTGCACTCGGGTTCCGACCTCGTCGCCGCGCTCATCGCCTTCTGGTCGGTCCGGCAGGCGGCGCAGCCGCCGGACGAGCGGCATCACTACGGCCACGAGAAGGTCGAGAACCTGAGCGGCGTCATCGAGGCGCTGCTCATCATCGCCGCCGCCGGGGTGATCATCTACGAGGGCGTCATGAAGCTCTTCCACGGCCCCGAACTCGACCACATCTGGCTCGGCATCGGCGTGATGGTCGTCTCCGGCTGCGTCAACCTCATCGTCTCCAGGAAGGTGCTGTACCCGGTCGCCAGGCGCACGGACTCCGCCGCCCTCGAGGCCGACGCCGCCCACCTCCTCACCGACGTCTACACCTCGTTCGGCGTGGCCTTCGGCCTGCTCCTCGTCAAGCTCACCGGGTGGCCGTACTTCGACCCGATCGCCGCCATCGCCGTGGCCGTGCTGATCATCAAGACGGGCTACGACCTCGTCATGCAGTCCACCCGCGTGCTGCTCGACGAGACGCTGCCCGACGACGAGCTCGAGGAGATCAGGCGCTGCGTGCGCGAGCACCGCGGCGACATCATCAGCGGCTACCACAAGCTCCGCGCCCGGCGCGCCGGCAGCCGCAGGCACGTCGACCTGCACGTCGTCGTCGACGCCGACCTCACGGTGACGGAGGCGCACGACATCGCCGAGCACATCGAGGACGACATCCGCGCCTGCATCCCCAACACCGACGTGCTCGTCCACGTGGAGCCGCGGTCGCCGGACCGGTTCGAGGAAGACTGAGCCGCCGGGCCTTCCGCGCGGGCAGCACGCGGGCTCCGACGACCGCCCTCAGAGGATGAACGGCGACAGCACGAGCGTCACCGACAGCCCGATCAGCGCCACCGAGAACGCCCACGCCACGACGTTGTAGCCCCTCCCGTTGACGTGGTCGCCCATCACGTACGGATCGTTGATGATCTTGAGGACGTAGATGAGGATGATCGGCAGGAGGACGCCGTTCACGTCCTGGCTGAGGACCATCACCTTGACCAGCGGCAGGTTCGGGATGACGGCGACCAGCGCCGGCACGACGATGAACGCCGTCAGGATCCCATTGAATGCCGGCGCCTCGTCGAACTTCTTGTCCAGACCGCCCTCGAAGCCGAACGCCTCACAGATGGCGTAGGCGGTCGTGAGCGGCAGGATCGCGGCGCCGAGGATGGAGACGTTGAGCAGGCCGAAGCCGAAGAGGATCTCGGCGGCCCGGCCGGCGACGGGCTCGAGCGCGCGGGCCGCCTCCTGCGCGGTCTCGACCGCGATGCCCGACTTCCACAGGGTGGCCGCGCAGGCCACGACGATGAAGAAGTCGATCGCGTCGGTGAAGACCGCGCCGACGAACACCTCGATCCGCGTCGTGGCGTACTGCCGGATCGAGACCCGCTTGTCGACGATGTACGCCTGGATGAAGAACTGCCCCCAGGGCGTGATCGTCGTGCCGATGGCGGCGACCACGGTGAGCAGCCAGAGGCTGCTCGTGGTCGCCTGGGGGCGTACGGCTCCGTGCAGCGCCGCCGGCCAATCCGGCTTCGCGAGGAAGCCGGCCACGATGTACGCGGCGTACACCGCCGTGAGGACCAGGAACACGCGCTCGACCTTGCGGAAGCTCGCGCGCGTCACCAGCAGCCACACGCCGAGCGCCACCGGCGGCACGCACAGCCACGCCGGGACATGCGCGAGGCTGAAGGCCGCGGCGACGCCGGAGAACTCGGCCACCGTGGTGCCGAAGTTGGCGACGAGAAGGGCGACCATGGCGAACGCCGTCACCTTCAGGCTGAACTTCTCGCGGATGAGCGCCGCCAGGCCCTTGCCGGTCACGGCGCCCATGCGCGCGCCCATCTCCTGCGTCACCGCCAGGATGGGCGTGATCAGCACCAGCAGCCACAGCAGGCTGTAGCCCCAGCGCGAGCCGATCACCGACCAGGTGGTGATGCCGCCGGCGTCGTTGTCGGACGCGGCGGCGATCAGCCCGGGGCCGACGATCGCGAGCACCATCATGAGCCGCGTGCGACCGATGCGGCCGCTGGGCCCGCGTCCTATGAGGTGCCTGGTCCCCCTCGCCATCTGCCGCACTCCCCGGACGTCACGTGAACAGGGGGGAGAGGAGCAGGATGGCGCTCATGCCGATGAGCGCGACGGTGAACCCCCAGGCGATCACGTTGCGGACCCTGCCGTTGACGTGCTCGCCCATCACGCGCGGGTTGTTGATCATGAGCAGCGTGAAGATGAGGATGACCGGCAGCAGCACGCCGTTGAGCGACTGCGCGACGAGGATCACGTCGACCAGCGGCAGCCCCGGGATGATCGCGACCGCGGCCGGCACGAACATGAGGAACGTGATGAGGCCGTTGAACACCGGCGCCTCGCGGAACGAGTTGTCGAGGCCGCTCTCGAAACCGAACGCCTCGCAGACCACGTAGGCGGTGGCCAGCGGCAGCACGCCGGCGGCGAGGATCGAGACGCTCAGCAGGCCGATGGCGAAGAGGTACTGCGCCGCGGCGCCCAGGAACGGCACCAGCGCCATCGCCGCCTCCTCGGCCGACCGCACGACGATGCCGTCCTCGTACAGCGTCGCGGCGCAGGCGAGGACGATGAAGAAGTCGATCGTCGTCATGAAGACGGAGCCGGCGTAGATCTCGTACTTGGTGTAGGCGAACTGCTTCCACGGCACCTTCTTGTCCACCACCGCGGCCTGGATGAAGAACTGCCCCCAGGGCGTCAGCGTGGTACCCACCGCGGCGATGACGGTGAAGATCCACAGGCTGTCCCACGAGATGTAGGGGTGCGTCGCGCCGTGCAGCGCCTGGCCCCAGTCGGGCTCGGCGAGGATGCCCGAGACGACGTAGGTGAGCAGCACGAACCCCAGTACGAGGAGCACCCGCTCCACCTTGCGGTACGAGCCGCGGGTGACCAGCAGCCACACGCCGACGGCGACCACGGGCACGGCCACGTAGGAGGGCACGTGGAGCAGCCCGCTGGCCGCGGCGACGCCCGAGAACTCCGCCACGGTGGTACCGAAGTTGGCGACCACCGTGGCGAGGATCGCGAGGGCGGTGATCTTGAGGCTGAAGTTCTCGCGGATGAGCCCGGCGAGCCCGCGTCCGGTCACGACGCCGACGCGGGCGTTCATCTCCTGCACGATGGCCAGGATGGGCGTGATCAGCACGAGCAGCCAGATCATGCTGTAGCCGTACCGGGAGCCGATGACCGACCAGGTGGTGATGCCGCCGGCGTCGTTGCCGGCGTTGGCGGCGATGAAGCCCGGTCCCACCATCGCGAAGATGAGGAGGAGCCGGGTGCGGCCGACCCTGCCGGCCAGCCGCAGGCCGCCTACCCGCCGTGGAGTCTGCGCCATCGAGGCCTCCTCAATGGAAGATCCTCGGCAGGCGCTTCTTCCAGGCCAGCGGGAGCACCAGGTCGATGGCGTCGTCGATGGTGATGATGCCGTGCAGCTCGCCCTCCTCGTCCACCACGGGCAGGGCGAGCAGGTTGTACTTGGCGATCACGTTGGTGATCTCCTCTTCGCTGGCTTCGAGGCCCACGGAGACGGGGTTCTCCGTCATGAACTCGCGCACCTTGCGGTCCGGCGTCGTCATGACCAGCTCGCGCAGCGAGAAGACGCCGCGCAGGCGCTCGGAGCGATCCACCACGTAGATGTAGTAGACCGTCTCGGCCTCGTCTTCCTGCTCGCGCAGTCTCTCGATCGCCCTGTAGGCGGTGTCGTCCAGGCGCGCCCAGGCGTAGTTGGTCGTCATGATGCCGCCGGCGGAGTGCTCCGGGTAACTGAGCAGCTCGCGCATGTCCTCGGCGTCGTCCTTCTCCATCATGTCGATGAAGTGCTGACGGCGGTCGTCGGGCAGGTCCGCCAGCAGGTCGGCCGCGTCGTCCGGCGACATCTCGTTGAGGATCTCGCTGGCCTTCTCGTCGGGGAGGTCGAGCAGCAGGGAGGCCTGGTAGGACGGGTGCAACTCCTCGAAGGTGTCGGCGGCGAGGTCGTCCTCGAGGGCGTCGAAGACGGCCGCGCGCTCCTCCGGCGAGAGCTCGTGCACCAGCTCCGCGATGTCGGCGGGGTGCAGCAGCTCGAGCTTGGTCTGGGGCACGGCGAGGCGCACGGCGGCCTCATCCGTCTGCTCGATGTCGACGTCCTTCCAGTCGATCAGGTGCGGCTTGGGCTTCTGCCGCGTCTTGGAGATGCGGTCGCCGACTTTGGCGAGGCCGACGCGGCGGAGGATGGCGTTGCTGGAGACGTCCACGGCGGCGACGTGGACGAAGGGGCCGTTGCGCAGCAGCTGGATGTCATTGACGCGGATGACCTTGCGGCCCTCCGTGTCGACCAGCTGCTTGTCGAGGAAGGTCGCCGAGAGGTGGAGCTCGTCGCTCTCGAGCTCACGCTCGGAGAGCTCGGCGGCGGGCAGGCGCAGCAGCAGGCCCGACTCCTCGAAGCTGCTGACGGCGTCCCACGGCGCGTACAGGGTCTTGCCGCGCCGGCGCACGCCGACGGCGGTCACGCGCGGGTAGGCCTGGGTGGTGTTGACCACCAGGTCGTGGAGCGTCCCGGCGGCTTTGTTCTCGACGTCCTTGACGGGACTGCCGAGCAGCTTGCTCAGATAGAACACGGGCCTCACCTCCTTCGCGTGACCGGCGATCACCGGACATACAAAAGCCTCCCTGGCCGGGAGGCTCCGGGCGCGCAGAGCGAAGGGGCGATCCTCACTCGTCCCAGCTTTAGCACAGCACACCGTAGAGGTCAGGGCCTCAGCCGTTTCGGGCAAAACCTTGTGCCGGTAGTGCCTGTCCTACCCGTTGGCGTCTCTGGACGTTTCCGGGCAACGGCCTCTATGTGTGCCGGAGCCTCACCTAACGAGGAATGCACATGGTTGACGCTCCGAGAACGTAACGCCGCGCCCGGGCAGTGTCAAGGCGCGGCGCGGTGGTATACTGGGCGCCGCCGAGGGCCGGCGCCGACCAGGGCGCCGGCTTCTGTGTGAAGGCTGACAGGAGGCCAGCGTGATCATCACCGTCACGCCCAACGCCGCGGTCGACAAGACGCTCACCGTCCCCAACTTCCGGACCGGCTTCCGCCACCGCGCCAGCGAGAGCCTCACGCTCCCGGGCGGCAAGGGGGTCAACATCGCCCGCGCCCTCAAGACGCTCGGCGAGCCGGTGGTCGTCACGGGCCTCGTGGGCGGCCGCGCCGGCCAGCAGATCGTCGAGGGCCTCACGCGCGAGAACATCCTCAACGACTTCGTCCACATCGCCGGGGAGTCGCGTACCTCCACCGCCGTGGTCGACCCCACCACCATGACGCAGACGGAGGTGGTCGAGTACGGCCCCATCGTCACCGCGGCGGAGACCGCCGGCCTGCTGGACAAGATCGAGTACCTCGCCAAGGGCGCCCGCTTCACCGTGCTCGCCGGCTCGCTGCCGCGCAAGGTGAGCGAGGACTTCTACGCGACGGTGCTGGCGCGGATCCGCAAGCACCGCTGCTTCGTCGTCCTGGACAGCGCCGGCGAGCCGCTGCGGCGCGGGGTCCGCGGCCGCCCCAATCTGGTGATCCCCAACCTGCGCGAGGCCGAGGATCTCGTCGGCCACGAGTTCCACGACGACCAGGACCTCGTCGACGCCACCGGCATCGTGTGTGCCATGGGGGCGCGCAACGTGATCATCAAGACCGAGCACGGCTGCGTCGCCCGCTTCCAGGTCGGGCGCAAGCAGCGCGTCTTCCGGGCCTCGATCGTCCATCTCGACGCCGTCGTCAGCACCGTCGGGTCCGGCGACGTGTTCCTCGCGGGCTTCATCAGCGCCCGGTTCCGCAAGCTCGATCTTCCCGAGTGCCTGCGGCACGCGCTGGCCGCCGGCGCCGCGAGCACGCAGCGGTACGGCGCCGGCGTCCTCGACGCGGGCGCCGCCGCCTCCCTGCTCGAGTCGGCCCAGGTCAAGGAGCTCTCCCTCCGCTCCTGACGGCCGGGCTCGCCCGGCGCGTCGACGCTCCGCGATTCGCCCAGGTCGAGAACGGGCAAGCGAGGGGCATGAGCGAGGTGCAGATCGGAGAGTCCTTCATCGGCGACGGCGTCGACGCGGCCCATGTGAACACCGTGCTGGGCGAGCGGAGCGGGCCCGTGGGCACGGCGTGGGCCACGGCGCTCGCCACGCCGCGTGCCGGGCACGTGCCGTTCGTCGCGGTCGTGCAGCCGGGTCTCGCCGTCCAGCCCATGACGCTGTTCGTCAACAAGGCGCCCATCGAACCCGGACGACACGCCGACCTCACGTGGGGCGCCGCCCAGGCGGGCGTCGCCGCGGGCGTGGCGGAGGCCGTCGCCGCCGGGATCGTCGAGCGCGACCGCGCCGGCGAACTCGTGCTGATCGCCGCCGTGTGGGTGAACCCCGCGGCGGGCGACGAGGACGCGGTGTTCGTCAACAACCGCGAGGCCACGCTCACGGCGCTGCGCAACGGACGCGACGGGGCGCCGCGCGCAGACGACGTGCTGGCGGCGCGTTCGGACCCCTGGAACCCCTTCTTCCGCGCGCGATGACGGCCACGGACTCGCGATGACCGTCACGGGTGAGAGGATCTCGTTCGTCGGCCTGGGCCACATGGGCGGCCCCATGAGCCGCAGGCTCGCAGAGGCCGGCCTGGACCTGACGGTGTTCGACCTCGACCCCGCGCGCGCCGCTCCCGCGCTCGCGCGCGGCGCGCGCCTCGCCGCAAGCGCCGCGGAGTCGGCCCGTGGAGCGACCGTCCTCATCACCATGCTGCCGACGCCGGGCGCCGTCGAGGACGTCATGCTCGGCGCCGGCCGGGCCCTCTCGGCGCTGCCGGCCGGCGCGCTCTGGATCGACATGTCCACCTCGTCGCCCGACGTCGCCGAGCGCGTGCGCGCGCGGGGAGCGCAGAACGGCCTGCGCGCGCTGGACGCGCCCGTGGCCGGCATGTCCGCGGGCGCCGAGGCCGGTACCCTCGAGATCTTCGTGGGCGGGGCCGCGGCCGACGTCGCGCAGGCGCGGCCCATCCTCGAGCACCTGGGCGACCCGGAGCGGATCTTCCACGTCGGCGGCAACGGGGCGGGATACGTGGTCAAGCTGATGCTCAACCTGCTGTGGTTCGACCAGCTCGTGGCGGTCGCCGAGGTGCTCGCCATCGGCACGCGCGCCGGGGTGGACCTCGAGGTGCTCCACCGGTCCCTGGTCGAGGGTCCTACTGCGAGCCGCCTGCTGGCGCGCGACCTTCTGCCCCTGCTGCGGGACGGTGAGTACGAGGAGGGCTTCTCGATGGCCCTCGCCACCAAGGACCTGCGCCTGGCCGTCGACCTGGCGCGCGCGGCCGGCGTGCCGGCCGAGCTCAGCGCCGTGGTCGAGCGGCTGTTCACGCGGGCACGGGCCGTGTACGGCGACGAGGCGGGGGAGATGACGCCGGTCCGTCTCTACGAGGAGGCCGCCGGCGTCCTCCTGCGCCTGCCGGCCGCGGGCGCTCGCCCGGCGGATCCGCGGCCCGGTCGCCAGACCCCGGACGAGAGCGCCGGGGAGCTGGCCGCCTGACGGGCAGGCGCCCGCGCGCCTCGCGCGCCCGCGCGTTGACCCTCGGTGGGGCCGCTGGTAGAGTCGGACCACGTTGCCACCACAGACAGCAAGCTCCAAGAGAACCACCGAACAGAGCTCAAAGACCCAGGGACGTCCGTGCCCGGGTCTTTTGTTTATTTCGCATCGCGCCCCTGTCAGGAGGACGGCATGGAAGTAGAGATCGGCCGCGGCAAGAAGGGCCGCAGAGCATACGGCTTCGACGACATCGCCATCGTGCCCAGCCGGCGGACCCGCGACGCCGAAGATGTGGACATCACCTGGAAGCTCGGCGAGCACACGCTCGAGCTCCCGTGCCTGGCCTCGGCGATGGACGGCGTGGTCGACCCCGCCTTCGCCGTCACCATGGGCAAGCTCGGCGGCCTCGCCGTCCTCAACCTCGAGGGCGTGCAGACCCGCTACGAGGACGCCGACGAGCAGCTCGACCGCATCGCGTCGCTCCCCAAGGAGACGGCGACCCGCACCATGCAGGAGATCTACCAGGAGCCCATCAAGGCGGAGCTCGTCGCGAAGCGCGTCAAGGAGATCAAGGACGGCGGCGTGCTGGCCGCGGCCTCGCTCACGCCGCAGCGCGTGGAGGACTACTACGAGGTCGCGCTCGAGGCGGGGCTCGACGTGCTCGTCATCCAGGGCACCGTCGTCTCGGCCGAGCACGTGAGCACCAGGGTCGAGCCTCTCGACCTCAAGAAGTTCATCAGCGAGTGCGCAGTCCCGGTCATCGTGGGCGGCGTGGCCAGCTACGCCACCACGCTGCACCTCATGCGCACCGGCGCCGTCGGCGTGCTCGTCGGCGTCGGCCCGGGCCACGCCTGCACCACGCGCGGCGTGCTCGGTATCGGCGTCCCGCAGGCCACGGCCATCGCCGACGCCGCGGCGGCGCGCGTACAGCACCTGCTCGAGACCGGCGAGTACTGCAACGTCATCGCCGACGGCGGCATGCGCACCGGCGGCGACGTGAGCAAGGCCATCGCCCTCGGCGCCGACGCCGTCATGATCGGCTCGCCGCTGGCGTCGGCCACCGAGGCGCCGGGCCGCGGCTACCACTGGGGCATGGCCACCTTCCACCCGGAGCTTCCGCGCGGCCCGCGCGTCAAGGCGGGGAACAAGGGCACGCTCCAGGAGATCCTCCTCGGCCCGGCGCACGAGAACGACGGCACGCGCAACCTGTTCGGCGCGCTGCGCACCAGCATGGCGACCTGCGGCTACGAGTCGCTGGTGAAGTTCCAGAAGGCCGAGGTCATGGTCGCGCCGGCGCTCATGACCGAGGGCAAGAAGCTGCAGAAGGAACAAGACGTAGGGATGGGATGAGGGAGGCGTAGTGGCACAGGGTTCGCCGGAGGTCAAAGGGTTCGACACCGTCCTGGTCCTGGACTACGGGGCCCAGTACGGGCAGCTCATCGCGCGCCGCGTGCGCGAGTGCCATGTCTACTCGGAGCTGATCCCGCACGACGCGTCCATCGAGCGCATCAAGAGCTACGACCCCAAGGGCATCATCCTCTCCGGCGGGCCCATGAGCGTCTACGTCGAGGATGCGCCCAAGGTCAACCCGGAGATCTTCGGGCTCGGCGTGCCGGTGCTCGGCATCTGTTACGGCGCCCAGGGCATCGCCCTCGAGCTCGGCGGGACCGTGGCGCGCACCGGCCTCAGCGAGTTCGGCAAGACCACGCTCAACGTCCTCAGGCCGGGGCTCATCCTCGATGGTATGCGCGGCGAGGAGCAGTGCTGGATGAGCCACCGCGACAGCATCACCGAGCCGCCGCCCGGGTTCGAGGTGCTGGCGGCGAGCAGCGGCGCGCCCGTCGCCGCCATGGAGGACCGCGCGCGCGGCTTCTACGCGGTCCAGTTCCACCCCGAGGTCGTGCACACGCCCAAGGGCATGGACGTCCTCCGCAGCTTCCTCTACAAGGCGTGCGGCTGTGCTCCGTCGTTCACCCCCGAGTCCATCATCGAGGAGTCCATCCGCAAGATCCGCGCGCAGGTCGGCGAGTCCAAGGCGATCCTCGGCCTCTCCGGCGGCGTCGACTCGTCGGTCGCCGCGCTGCTCATGCACCGGGCCATCGGCGACCGGCTCACCTGCGTGTTCGTCGACCAGGGCATGATGCGCATGCGCGAGGCCGACCGCGTGGTCGAGACGTTCTCGGGCACGTTCGGCATCCCCCTGGTCGCCGTCGACGCCAGCGACAGGTTCCTGGGCAAGCTCGAGGGCGTCACCGAGCCGGAGCGCAAGCGCAAGATCATCGGCGAGGAGTTCATCCGCTGCTTCGAGGAGGAGGCGCGCAAGCTCACCGACGCCAAGTTCCTTGTGCAGGGGACGCTCTACAGCGACGTGATCGAGAGCGGCACGCGGCAGGCCGCCAAGATCAAGAGCCACCACAACGTCGGCGGCCTGCCCGAGAAGATGGACTTCGAGCTGGTGGAGCCGCTGCGCTGGCTGTTCAAGGACGAGGTCCGCGCCGTGGGCGAGGAGCTGGGCCTGCCGGAGCACATCGTCTGGCGGCAGCCCTTCCCGGGCCCCGGTCTGGCCATCCGCATCATCGGCGAGATCACGCGCGAGCGCGTGGACGTGCTGCAGCGCGCCGACGCCATCGTGCAGGAGGAGGTCCGCAAGGCCGGGCTCTACCGCGAGCTCTGGCAGTGCTTCGCCATCCTGCCGGTGATCCGCAGCGTCGGCGTGCAGGGCGACGAGCGCACCTACGGCTACCCCATCGCCATCCGCGCCGTCACCAGCGACGACGCGATGACGGCGGACTGGGCGCACCTGCCCTACGAGCTGCTCGAGACGCTCTCCTCGCGCATCATCAACGAGGTGCCCGAGGTCAACCGCGTCGTCTACGACGTCTCGAGCAAGCCGCCGAGCACCATCGAGTGGGAGTAGCCTGAGCCTTCCGCGCCGCCGCTCCGCATGAGCTGACGGTCCGTGCGTTTGTCGCCCCGGACCGGGGGAACCAGCCCGAGAACGGCACTCTCTCGATCGGAGCATCCCGTGGAACGCATCGACGTGGCGGTCATCGGCGCAGGGCAGGCCGGCCTGGCGGTCAGCCACGAGCTCACCGGCGCCGGCATCGACCACGTGATCCTCGAGGAGGGGAGGATCGGGGAGGCGTGGCGGCGGCGATGGGACAACTTCTGCCTCGTGACGCCCAACTGGAGTGTCGACCTGCCGGGCTTCCCCTACGACGGGACCGACCCCGACGGCTTCATGAGGCGGGACGAGATCACCGCGTACCTCGAGCGCTACGCCCGTTCGTTCGACGCTCCCGTGCGGACAGGGGTCAGGGTCGATGCCGTCAGCCGGGGGGCGGGGGGGCGGTTCGTTCTCGAGACGAGCTCCGGCGGGGTCAGCGCCCGGCGGCTGGTCGTCGCCACGGGCGCCTACCAGCGCGCGCATCGGATCCCCGGCGCCGATGCACTCCCCACCGGACTGCTGCGTCTGGACACGGCGGGGTACCGCGATCCACAGTCGCTGCCCGACGGAGACGTCCTGGTGATCGGCAGCGGCCAGTCGGGGGTCCAGATCGCCGAGGAGCTGCGGCTCGCCGGGCGGCGCGTGTGCCTGTCGTGCGGCCGCGCCCCCTGGGTACCGCGACGGTGGGCCGGCCACGACATCGTGTGGTGGCTGGTCGCGTCGGGGTTCATGGACCAGCCCGCCGCCTCGCTGCCATCTCCCGCCGCGCGCCTCACCTCCAACCCGCTCGTTTCCGGCCATGAAGGCGGCCACGACCTCGACCTGCGCACGTTGCGCGCGATGGGAGTCACGCTCGTCGGGCGCTTCCTTGGTGCCGACGACCATGAGGCCGTCTTCGCGCCGGATCTCGCCGAGAGCGTGGCGTGGGGGGACGCGCGGTATCGGGAGCTGATGGATCTCCTGCGAGCGACGGCGCGCGAGCGTGGCCTCGAGCCTCCGGCGCCGATCGAGCCGGAGCCGTTCGACGGCGGGGCGCCGGAGCGCGTCGATCTTTCCGGCTTCGGCGCGGTCGTGTTCACCGGCGGCTTCCGCCCCGACTACCGTTCCTGGCTGCCCTGGCCGGCGGCCTTCGACGATCACGGCTTCCCCCTCCAGCGCGACGGCGAGAGCACCGTCGTGCCGGGGCTGCTGTTCGTCGGCGTCCACTTTCTGCGCACGCGCAAGTCGGCGCTCCTGATGGGCGTCGGAGAAGACGCCGCCGTGGTCGCGCGGCGGATCACCAGGAGCCGCTCGTCCGCCGCGGCCTGAGCAGGCGGCAGCCCGGCGGGCTCAGGCCTGCGGACGCGAGTATCATCAGGGCATGCTCCCGCGGCGCGCGATCATCTTCCTCGGCCTCGTCTGGGTCCTGGTCATGCTCTATCCGGACCCGGGGACGCTGGTGCGCAGCGTGCGCAACGTCGCGCAGCCGCGGATCGAACCGCGGGCGGTGGCGGCGCTGGCCGCGCGTTTGCCGGACGACCCGCGCGCCATCGAGGCCTACGTGCTCGACCGCCAGGTCCCGTACGCCTACGACTGGCAGTCCGCGGACGTGCCCTGGTACTTCCCGACGACCACCGAGGCGCTGGCCGCGGGCCGCGGCGACTGCGAGAGCCGGGCCGTCGTGCTCGCCTCGCTGCTGACCGCCAAGGGCATCCCCAACGACCTGCGCGTCAGTCTCGGCCACATCTGGGTCGACTACCCGGGCAAGCAGGCCAGCGCGCTGGAGAACGCGGCCGTCCAGGTGGCCGGCGTCGAGGACGGCCGCTTCTTCCTGCACTGGCCCGCGGACTTCGACCTCGGCCAGGAGATCTCGGAGCAGGTGGCGATCCACTGGACGCCGGCGCCGCTGTGGCGCCTGCTGCTGCTGTTCGCCGGCCTCCTGCTGATCGTGCTCTGGAACACGATCGCGCGGCGGCTGGGCGCCGGCCGGGTCGCCGGCGACGGGCTGCTGCCCGCCGAGGTCCCGCGCCGCCGTCGTGCCGGCGGGCGAGGCCGCGCCCGCCGGCAGGGCGGCTCCGTGGCGCACCCGCAG
>JBLMXT010000033.1:0-3204 GCA_050257915.1 Deltaproteobacteria bacterium | reverse complement strand
CCCCGAGACGCCGATCGCGGCCACCTCGTCGTCGCCGGCGCCCTGCAGCCCGGCCGCGGTCGCCGGCAGGTACGCCTTGAGCGCGTCCAGCGCGAGCACGGCGGCGCCGGCCTTCCAGCCGACGCTGCGGGCGACGTTGGACGAGCCCGCCTTGCCGTCGCCCAGGTCCTTGAGCCGCTGGCCGGTGAGCGCCCGGGTGACGAGCTCACCGGTCGGGATGGCGCCCGCGGCGAATCCACCGGCGAGGCCGGCGAGCGTACGCAGCGCGCCGTGACGCCGCTCGCCCCTGCGGCTCATCTGGCCGCCGCCCTGCGCAGCAGCTCGCGATAGCGCTCGCCGACCACGGCCGGGGTGTGCCGCGAAAGCGCGAGCTCACGCCCCTTCGCGCCCATGATCCGGCGCTGCTCCGGCGTCCGGCGCAGCATCGACGCCAGAGCGGCGGCGACCTGCTGGACCGAGTGGCCGTCGACGACGAGACCGGTGTCGCCCTGGATCACGGCCTCCGGCGCGCCGCCGGAGTCGCCGGCGATCACCGGCAGGCCGGCGAGCGCGGCCTCGGCGAAGACGATGCCGAACCCCTCCACTTCGAGGCCGGCCCAGCGGCTGCGGCACGGCGAGGCGAAGAGGTCGGCGGCGCGCAGCCACTCTTTCATCGCCTTGTCGGTGAGCGCGCCGGTGAGGTGGACGCGCTCGACCACGCCGCGCTTCTGGGCGCGGTCGTACAGGCCGGTCGTCAGCCTCCCCTCGCCGATGAGCACGAGGTGCAGGCGGGGAAACTCGCTGCGGAGGAGGGCGAGCGCGTCGATGAGCTTGTCCTGGCCCTTGCGCGGGACGAGCCTGCCGACGCAGACCACGATCTGCCCGTCGATGCCGAGTCGCTCGCGCAGGGCAGCCACCTCGTCGCCATCCGCCGGCGCGAACTCATCGACGTGCAGCGGCGGCCGCAGGACCTCCGAGGGCACCTTGCCGTGGGTCTGCTTGCGTGCGGCTTCGGCGGTGTACTCACTCACGGTGAGCAGCATCGACGCGTTACCGAGCACGTGCCGCAGCATGTTGTTGACGCCCGGCACGACTCCGGGCAGCGTCACCTCGGCGCCGCCGAGGAAGACGACGTAGGGCAGGCCGCGACGCTGGCGCAGCCGCGGCCCGAGGAGGCCGGCCGGCAACGGGTGGCCGAGCTGGATGAGCTCCGCTCCCTCGCGCTCGGCCATCTGCTCGACCGTATGAAGCATCGCGTTCGTCGGCCAGAGGACCGACGTCGACGCCCGGACCACGGTGTAGGGATGGGTCGCGTCAAACGCGGCGGCGTCGATGTGCGCCGGCGCGAGGATCGCGACCTCCGAGGGGTCCAGCGTGCGGATCACGCCCCAGTAGTACGACTGGGCGCCGCCGATGCGCGGTGGAAAGTCGTTGGTGACGAAGAGCGTGCGCGGCGCTCGCTCGGCTGACGTGCTGGCTGCCAGGTCTCCCTCCACTGTCGTCGGCACGGGCATCCGCCGGGGACGCGTGCGCTCCACTCTACCATGACCGCTCTCGGCTCCCCGGGCGAGCCCTGACGGCGCGGCCGCAGCGCGGTCGGTCCGCGCCGTCCTGAGGTCACCTCCCGGCGGCGGCGCGCGCCGCCTTTCGGGAGTGGATCTCTGCCGCTGCTTCTACCCCAGGCCGGGTGAATGCGGGCGGGCGGGCCGTCGACTGAGGTCCGTGACTCGGCGGGCCGGCGAGGAACACCCACGGGGCCGCCGTGGGGTTCACCTGCAGATCAGGACACCTCCGGTCGGGATGCCGGTGCGCCGCCGCCGGCGCTTTCGGACACCGGCAGCGTCAGCGTCGCCGTCAGGCCGGCGCCCGGCTCGCTCGCCAACGTCACGCCGCCGCCGTTCCGTGCCGCCAGCTCGCGGCAGATCCAGAGGCCGGCGCCGAGACCGGGAACGGTCAACTGCGCCGCCAGCTCGCCGCGAAAACCGAACTCGAAGGCCCGGGCCAGCTCCTCCGGAGGCATGCCGGGCCCGGTGTCCACCACCTCGAGCACCGCCGTCCCCGTACCTTCGTCGGCGGCCGTGCGGATCACGACGCGGCCGTCGGCCGGTCCGTACGTGACGGCATTCCACAGGAGGTTCGTGACGATCTGCCGCACGTCATCGCGATCGGCCCAGGCACGCGGCGAGGACGCGTCCGTGTCCACCTCGACCGGAGGCCCGCCCTGACCAGTCATGCGGCGCACGGTGACGATCTCCTGGGCGATATCCCCGAGCAGGATGTCGGTGGGCTCGGCCGGCGCCGCCGAGCAGTCCGCCCAGCCGCTCTCGGCGGCTGCGGTGACGAGCGCCTCGAGGCGCGTGACGCTGCGCTCGAGCACCCCGAGGTAGTCGCGCTGCTGGGCGCTGAGCTCGCCCGCTCCCCCGTCGAGCAGCAGAGAGAGCAACGGGTACATCACCGCGATCGGGGCGCGCAGCTCGTGCCGCACGTGCGACTGCCGTTCGCGCGCGAGGCCCCGCTCCGAGGGTCCGCTCATTCCCACGCCCTCCCCGGGACCCAGTCCTGAGGGATCGCCGCGCCCGACATCAATCGCCCGACGAGGCGCCGCTCGTCGCCGCGAAGATCAGCGAGTCGCCGCCGCCGCCATCGAGGAGGGTGAGCGTCTCCCCGTCTACCCGGTACTCTTTCGACCCGGCCAGCAAAGCCATGTAGGCCGCCTCCGCCTGCATGTCCGGCTCCGGGCCGGCCATCATCGTGCTGACGAGGTCGCCGACGGAGAACGACCCGTCGTCGCGGGTGGTGTACGGGCCGCCGTAGCTGTTGACCGCCGAGGTGCCGTCGATGCGGCCATCCTTGAACTCGGCGGTGATGGTGAAGTCGTTCGGATCCTGACTGTCGACAGACCAGCCCGTAAGCTTCCAGGAGGTGCCCTCGAGCGACGGGCTCGACTCGCCACCGCAACCGGCGGCGACCGCGGCAAGGAGCACGATCGCGAGCGCCGCCGCCGCCGCCGCCGCCGCCGCCGCCAGGGTCGCCGCACGCAGGCGGACACCGTGAGCGGGAATGGCTGCCGTTGCCGGCGTACCACGGATCTCTCTCATCGCTGACTCCTCTCGCCGCCGCCGTCCCCAGATCGACGGCGCGGCGGCTCCCGAGGTTCGCGATCTGCAGGCCACGCGCCGCGGATGGTGGGCGATGCTGGATTCGAACCAGCGACTCCCTGCTTGT
>JBLMXT010000032.1:0-8181 GCA_050257915.1 Deltaproteobacteria bacterium | reverse complement strand
CGTCGGATGGCGGTGCGGCGACGCAGCACCGCGACCGCCACCCCGAGCAGGACGAACGCCGAGGCCAGCGGCAGCAGGGTCCGCGCTCCGCCGAGCCACGTCTCCGGGACGGTGTCCGCGGTCGCCGCGGGCGACTCCATGCCGGCGGGCGCCGCCCCCGCCGGTTCGGGCCCGAGCAGGCGCACGGTCTCGAGTGCGAGCCGCGCCTGATACGCCTCTCGTCCCGAGCCCACGAGGTGGTCCAGATCGTAGAACTCGTCGTCGGCCAGCCGCAGCTCCGGCACGAAGTCGACGAAGCCGGCGCCGTGCCTGCGCGCGAGGCGCCGGCCGTCCCTCAGGTAGCGGTCGACGGGCGCGTCGAGGGCGTGGCCCATGGCGACGAGGTTGCGTGGCAGGGCGAGGACCACCGTCGTGTACCCGCGCCTCACGCACGTGGCGATCAGCCGGTCCAGGTCGGCGAGGTGACGGGGGTACCGCTCGTCGAAGACCTCCTGGCGATGGTCGAGCCAATACCTGACTCGTTCCTGCTTGCGCTCCGGCGTCCAGATCCTGGTGCTCCGGTAGTGGTGGCGGACCCACGAGGGCTTGGCCTTGGGCGGGGTCGTGTCGGTGGTGGTGGTGAACGGACTGGCGAACCGGCCGGCGTTGATCCCGATGTAGACGATGAGGGGGATCCTCGGCAGCGCTTTGACCAGGGCCACATCCTGCTCGAACGTCCTTAGGCGGGAGCCGAGATCGTAGGTCTCGACCGGCCGGCCTCCGAGTCTGCGTACGTCGGCGGCCCAACTGACGTCGTTGACGACGGCCTCGCGGGCGGCGGATCCACCCAGCAGGACCACCACGGGGACCGAGGGCCGCTCGGCCCGCAACTGCGCGGCGGTCCACAGCGAGTGCTGCCATTCGCGTCCGTCGGCCGCCCCTGCCGCGGAGGGGACGAGGGCGGCGCCGATCAGGACGACGGCCGCACACGCGGCGAGGGCCGCGAGCCGAAGGCGCCGCGCGCCGTGACGCGCGAGCCCACGGCCCGCGGCTCGCCGAAGCTTGACCTCGGGGACGGTCACTCAGTCGTCGAAGTTCCCGGCAGCGCCCTTGTCGCTGTCCAGCGACTTCGCCTTCTCGACGATCTTCTCGTCGGTCCAGTCCGCCGGGTCCTCGATCCGGCCGACCTTGGGGCCGAGGTCGTACGAGCCGGCGGCGAGGATCGCCTCGACGGCGAGCGGCGCGGTGTCGCCGCCGCCCAGCACCTCGGTCATCATCTTGTAGGCGAAGTCCTCCACGCGCCTGGCCATCCGCTCGCGGATGTCGGCCGGCTGTGCCAGGAACCTGCTCTCGAACGGCAGGTTGAGGTTCTTGTAGTCGCCCTTCTTCCAGCCGCGCTCGTCGGCGTAGGCGACCACTTCCGCCCACATCTCCTCGGTCACGCCCTCGCCCTCGACCTTGATGAAGCCGCCGTCGGCGTCGAGCTGCGCGTTGCCGTAGTCGTTGACCTCGAGGCCCCAGCTGATCATCTGCAGGGCGGTGGCCACGTTGGCCTTGGTGGTGTGTGTCCTGGCCGCGATCTCGCGCAGGCGGTCCGAGCTGTTGCCCGAGGTGCCGTGCTGGGCGCCGCTCACGCTGTACGGCTCGAGGACCTTGTGGACCTCGGCCGTGAGCCCGACCTGGATGCCGGCGTCCGACGCCTCGATGCCGTGGGTGGTGCCGTTGTTCAGGGCGATCCAGTCGGCGGCGATGCCGTGCGCGTTGAGCCCCTGGATGAGGAACAGCGCCTCGTCCGGGGTGGAGAGGCCGGTCGAGCCCTTGATCTCGCCGATCTCGGTCTCGAGCCCCGCCCACGCCGGGATCTTCGGATTGACGGCGAGGTTGGCCAGCAGGTTCTGGTCGTTGGGCTGATGGGACGCGTCGATGGCGATGGAGGTGATGCCCGCCTCGAACATCGTGGGGATCTCGACCATGGCCTGGGCGAGGTCCTTCTCGTTCTTCATGCCGTAGTGGTCGGCGTGCACCGCCACGGGGATGGTGATGCCCATCTCGTTGCAGAGGGCGTCGACGATGCGCGCCATGTTCCAGTAGTTCACGGCGCAGTAGGCCTTCTGCCCGCCCTCGGACTTGGCGATCTCGATGATGAGCGCGGCGTTGGCTCGCTGCGCGGCCCGCAGCGCGCCGCGGATGACGAAGGAGTTGCGCCCGTTGGCGGCCATGGCGATGGCCTTGCCCTTGGCGCGCATGGCGCGGTCGACGACCTTGCCGCTGACGATGAGCGCCCTGGAGTTCGGGAACAGGGACGTGATGTTGGGAGGGCGGCCCACCTGGAGGGCTCTGTCGAAATCCTCTGCGTACGCCATGGCGGTCTCCTTCAGGGGGTCGTGGACGCTGAACGCGCTGTCGTTCGACACGGATTCTACCGAAGCTGCACAGGATTACACACATGGTGACGCACGGAGGGGGCGGGCCTGCCGGGCCCGCCCCCTCCGCGGCGGCTCTGAGCTGGGCCTCAGGGCAGCTTGCTCACGAGGCCGGCGAACTCCTCGGGCGTGAAGGCCCGGAGCGTCTGCGTGGTGACGTAGCCCTGAGCGGCGGTGGACATCGACATGAGGGCCGCGAACTCGTCGCTCGGACCCTCGGCCACCATCACGTAGTCGTAGGCTCCCATCGTGGCGTGGAAGCTGAGCACCTTGCCGCCGGCGGCCTCGATGGCCTTGACGACGGACTGGTACCGTGCCGGCCCGCCCTTGAGGTCGGCGAGTCCTTTGGCGGTCAGGTTGGAAAGGATGACGTACTGCGGCATGGCGCACCTCCCGTATCCCGGCGCCGCATGCTCCCATGCGGCATCCGAACACGGTTGTAACCCCTCAGCCGCCCAATCGTCACCGTTAAGTGTCGCGCAGCCACACCTGCGCGTCGTACCCACCGGCGGCACACCGGCGGCGACCGGCCGTGCGTGCACGTCGCGACTGATGAACGTAAGCTGACGCGTGCGCGCCCCGGCGCCGGTTGTGTGAACCCGAAGGAGGACTTCGATGACGTACCACCCAGTGCACGCGACCGCCCTCGATGAAGGCGGTTGTCTTGCGATCCACGAGGCCAGCCTCGCGGTACTCGAGAAGACAGGGGTCGAAGTCCAGCACGATGCGGCCCTCGCGGCACTGAAGAAGGCCGGGGCGAAGGTGGACGCGACGCGGGTGCGCATCCCCGCGGGGCTGGTCGACGACGCCCTGGCGGCGGCCCCGCGCAGCATCGCCCTCAAGTCGCGATCGGCCTTCGCGCCGCTGGAGCTCAAGGCGGGCCCGGTGTACTACGGCACCGGATCCGACTGCCTCTACGTGCTGGGACCGGAGGCGCGGGAACGGCGCTCGGCGGCGCTTGCCGATGTCGAGGACATGGCCGCCCTGCAGGAGAAGCTCCCGCACATCGACTTCGTGATGTCGATGGCGCATCCGCACGAGTTGGACCCGGCGTTTGCGCCCGTGGCCCAGTTCGCGGCTATGCTGCGCGGCACGTCAAAGCCGTTGATCATGGTGCCCGAGGTGGCGACCGACATCGATCTCTTCCACGAGATGGCGGGGATCTGCGGGGCCAAGGACAGCTGGGCGCTGTACGCGATGCCGACCCCGCCGCTCGTCCACGGCGAGCACTCCGTCGCACGGCTCATCCGCTGCGCCGAGCTCGGCGTCCCGATGGTGTACGCGTCCGCCATCCTCCAGGGCGCCACCGCGCCGGCGTCCCGGGCCGGCTGCCTGGTGCTCACCAACGCGGAGATGCTCAGTGGCCTCGTCATCTCGCAGCTCGCGAGTCCTGGAGCTCCGTTCGTCTACGGCGTCACCCAGGGCGGCATGAACCCGCGCACGGCCCACGTCCTGTACTGCGGGCCGGAGGCGATGGCGCAGCAGCAGGCGTCGGCGGATCTCGCGGCTCACTACGGCCTGCCCACCTTCGGCTACGGCGGCTGCGCGGATTCCCTCATGCTCGACGAGCAGTGGGCCTTCGAGGCGGGCATGAGCCTCGTGACGGCCGCCACGGCTGGGGTGACGCTGCTGCACGACATCGGCTACGTCGCCTTGGGAACCGCCAGTTCGTACGAAGCAGTGGTGATCATGAACGAGCTCGTCGGGTGGGTGAAGGCCTATCTGGAGGGCATCACCATCGACGTCGAGTCCCTCGCCGTCGAGGAGCTCGACGCGGTCGGTCCCGGCGGAACGCACCTCTCGCGCAAGTTCACGAGGCGACACCTGAGGGAGTACTCCGTCCCCGAGCTCATCTCCCAGGACCAGTACGACGCCTGGTCTTCTCAGGGGAGCTCATCACTCCTCCGGCGTGGGGCGGAGAAGACGGCGCAGCTGCGGGCGCAAGAGCGCGCGTATGCGCCGGATCCGGACGCGGCGGCAGCTCTGGCGGCCCTGGTGGACGCCCGCGCGCCCCGCTGATCGCCACCATCACGAGCTGATGCCGGCTAGTCGGCAGCTGTCGGCAAGCCGGCGGCCTGGGTGGGCGAGGAAGGTCGGTGGGTGTCTGCTACCCGCACGAGCTCGTCCGCGCTGATCCTCCACCGCCGAGAAACACCGGGGGACTTCGAAAGTCGGGTCCCCCCCTGACGAGGGGTGCTCGGCTACCTTAGCCAACGCTCAGTCGGAGCCGCCATCGCATGCGAACGGCGCTGGACGAGACTGTCGGCGGCAACTGCTGCGTCAGGCGAGGCCCGGCGGCTCTTTCAAGTCAACGGCTTGAGCCGCGCCCTGGGGGGAAGTCAATGCTTGGGTCCTGATCCCGGCGGCGGCATCCGTGCGGGCGCTGCCACCGTTGAGGCCATCGCGGCTGAGAGAGGAGCGCGGTGGCCTCCGTTGTGGAGAGGGACCCGCGACCATCGCGTGAACGGTGAGTGACAACGCTTGTAGTGGCCACCGAAGGCGCCCAGTATGAAGGTGCCCGTCGCAGATGCTCGGCGTAGAGCGAGGCGCGACACGACAGGGTTCACGACCTTGGCGTGACACGCTCGAGAGCGGCAAGGCAGGCACGTCGTGGACGGCTACCTTGTCTGGGTTCTCCCGAGATGCGGCGGGCGGTTCTATGCTCAGGCAGAAAAGGCCCGCCACCCGTGAGGGCAGCGGGCCTCCTCCGCGATCACCCATCGTTTCGGCGCCTTCGCCTCGGCGCACAGAACGCGACCTGCCCTGCCCTCTGCCGCGTCGTTGTCGCTCAAGAATGACCGGATTCCGGTGAGGGCAGCGGTGCGTTACGGGTACAAGACACTGGAGGGAGGCGTCGAGCCGTCGGCGGCACGCACGCGGCCACCACACACCGGCGGGGAGCCACTGGTGAGACCGGCCCGCAAGGCCGGTCTCTGCGCTTCTTGGGAAGCCTCCTCGGAGCTGGGGCCAGAAAGGAGCCGGGGTCATGTTTGAGGCATTTTCGAAAGCGCAGTGGAGACGGACGGTTCCCCTCCTTGTGGTTTGTGCGGCACTGGCTGCCGCTGCCGGCGCTGTGGGCACAGCGGACAACTCGGTGGGGCTGTCGCTCGCCCTCCTCTCGTGTATCGTCCTGGTGCTCGCCTTCGTTCATCCCTGGAGGACCTCGCGGCGGTTCCTCCTCCTGGTCGGCGCATCGGTGGTGGCGTTCGTGGCGATTGTGGTGGTCGGCGGTTTGATAGACAACGCCGGCGTCGACATGGGCGCCGTTGGCAGCGCAGCCTTCTTCATCGCCATCTTCCTCTGCCCCGCCGGATTCGTGGTGGGCATCATCGGGGCTGTGGTCACATGGGTCACGTCGAGACGGGCGCACCATGTGCCACCGGCGAATCCGGTGGCCTGATCGTACGTGCGACAGCCACAAACGCTTGAACTCCTCACGGGCCGGGCGTACACCGGAGTCATACGAGACCCCTGAGAAGTGCAGTCCTGCACACGGGAGGCTGAGATCCGCCGGCGGCTCTTCGCGGCCACCAAACACCGGCGGGGAGCCACTGGTGAGACCGGCCCGCGGGTCGGTCTTTCTGGTTCTCGAGGCCGAGACGTCGGGAGTCATGGAGCAGAGGAGCCGGGGAGGCGAGCGATGGAGAGAGCAGTGCGGTTCCGCTAGGCGAGTCCCGAACCGTAGGAGGAGAGATGCGTAGACTGCTCCTTGTCCTGATGGTGTGCGGCCTGGTGTTCCTCGTCATCAGTACGACCGCGGTTGCCAACCCACACGCACGGCCCTTCAAGGGTCACGCGGTCGGAACGATCGCGTTCAGTCCCGACCCGACCCTTCCGCCGCCGAGTCTGTGGGTGACCGCGGAGGCGGTCGGCAACGCCTCGCACTTGGGGTTGACCACGCTGTCGGGCAGGCACGCCGCCGCGAACGCCTTCGGCGGCGAGATGATGTTCACCGCCGCCAACGGCGACACCATCACGATGTCGTACGTCGGCTCCGGCGCCATACCGGCCGACATCCAGATCGGTGACTGGTACGACACCACGTCGGAGAACACCATCACCGGCGGCACCGGTCGCTTCGCCCACGCTACGGGGAAGTTCGATATGACCGGGAGACTCCAGTTCCTTGGGCTGGCCTCGCCGGTCTGGCCCGCCGTCTGGACCTGGAAGGGCAAGATCAAGTACTGAGTAGCGTTGAGTCCGGACCAGAAGCACAGAGGCCCGCCACCCGTGAGGGCAGCGGGCCTCCCTGCTTCAGTCGGCTCGCTAGTCGTCGAACGCGCCCAGCCGATCCCCGACGATCGCCATCGGCGTCGTGTCCTCGACGCCCGCGGCTCCACTCCAGTTCTTGGCCATCCGCAGCCCGACCATGCCCTTGGGCATGAGAAGCACGAGGTTCGCGCCCCAGCCGTGCATCGCCTGCGTGTAGGTCAGGCCGCCGCTCTCGGGAGTGTACGGCGTCATGTAGTAGTTGAAGTTATAGAGCTCCTCGCCGTCCGCGACCATCGTGCCCGTCGAAAAGCCGCGCGGCTCGTCACCGAAGCGCACCTGGTCGACAAGCGGCTGGTAGAGGACCTGCCTGCCATTCCAGCGGCCGTGACGCTGCAGCAGCTGCGAGATGCGCGCCAGGTCGCTGAGCGTCGGGTAGTAGCCGTACGCCATCATCGCCTGGCCCATCGAGCCGTCGGGCTCGATCGTGCGGTTCATGGGGGCGTGGAAGACGCCGATCGGCCGGTAGACCTCGTCGCGCACCATCTCCCACAGGTCGGCATCCGGGCCCTCATGCGCCTTGAGGTAGGCGTCCATCGCGACGCCGTACAGGTAAGCGTCCTGGTCACGGTAGCGCGCGACCGTCCCCGGAGCCCATGGGAAGACCGGCTGGTCGAGCGAGAAGACGACCTTCTCGGCCTTTGAGGGCGCCTCGTACCAGGTGGCGTAGTCGCCGTCGAGGTAGCCCGAGAACATGTCGTTCGGGTCGCTCACGACGGAGCCGAAGCCGTGGCCGCTCGCCATGTTGGCCATGTCGAAGAAGGTGACGTCCTCCCAGCCCGGGTAGTCGGCCGCCTCAGGCAGGTAGTCGACGATGTGCTGGTCAAGGATGGCCGGGCCGTACCTCTGTGCCAGGCGGAAGAGCGCGATCGCGTTGCCCGCCGACTTGGTCACCGACCAGACGCCGTAGCGCATCTCGTCCGTGTAGGGGTAGGGCCCGGCTGCCGTGGAAGCCTCGTGGCGGTAGAGGACGCCCTTGTAGAGCAGACCGCTCACGATGACCTCATCGGCGGGGATGTAGCCGTCGAAACCCTCGAGGGCGTCGGACCCGACCATCTCCTCGAGCTTCTCCCAGGGCGCCGTCGGCAGGCGATGCCGCAGCTCCTGGCGCCAGGCATGGCGCAGACGTCCGAGGTGCTTGACGTCGTTGCGCGTCAAGGTCGCGTCGGTCACGCCCCACGCGTCGAAGTACGGGTACACGTAGTAGGGTGCCGTCTGCTGCACCTTCTGGAAGCGCACGTGCGAGACCCGGCGGCCGTTGTAGAGGAAGGTCGCGATGCCGTTGTGCGTCTCGCCTTCGATGGAGTGGACGAGGGCGAAGGGGAACGAGGCTCGCGACCAGTGCTTCTCGCCAGGCTCGGACCAGACGCGCCCCGGCTGGACGATGACGTCCCAGTAGCTGGTGCCGGCCGGCAGGCTGCCGACGCGGATCACGTCCTGGGTCGTCGGGACCAGCCTGCCCTTGTCGGTGAAGAAGCTGAGCGAGACCGCGGGGAAGATGGTCGGGTCC